>NZ_JARGEF010000146.1:0-20493 GCF_033794725.1 Streptomyces sp. ID05-39B
CACCCCGTCCACCCGCATGCCGTGGACGCCGCCGCGCGGGAGACCGTGGACGGACGTATTCCGCGCGCGGGCCGCGCGGCGGGCTCGTACTCTCCCCACCATGCCCCTCAGTCTCACCGTCCTCGGTACCGCCTCTCCGCACCCCGGCCCCGGCCGGCCCTGTTCCGGCTATCTGGTGCGGGGAGGCGGCGCCGAGGTGTGGGTGGACGCGGGGCCGGGCACCTTCGCGGAGTTGCAGCGGCACACGGATCCGCGCGGGCTCACCGCGATCTGGATCTCTCATCTGCACGCCGATCACAGCGCCGATCTCCTGGCCGCCGTCTACGCGTTCGCCTACGGCGGCATGACCCCGCCGGCCCCGGTCCCGGTGTACGCGCCCCGCGACTGCGCCCAGCGCCTGGCGGGCTTCCTCGGGCGGCCGGACGTACGGTTCCTGGACGGAATCCTCGAGTTCAGGCCGCTGCACGACGGCCACGGCGTCCGGCACAGGGACCTGCGGCTCACCTCCCGCGCGGTGGCCCACGACACCGAGGCGTACGGACTGCGCGCCGAGTGCCAGGGCAGCGTGCTCGCCTACTCGGGGGACAGCGGACCGTGCGCCGCGCTCACCGAACTCGCGGCGGGCGCCGACCTGTTCCTGTGCGAGGCCGACCTCGACGAGCATCGCGAAGGCGAACAGCGTGTGCACCTCACGCCGGAGGACGCGGGCGCCTGCGCGAAGGGTGCCGGGGAACTGCTCATCACCCACGTGGGCCCCACCCTCACCCGTGAGGCCGCCGCCGGCCGCGCCGCCCTGGTCTTCGGCGGTCGGACCGCCGCCGCGCACGAGGGTGACACCTTCTCCCTCTGAGCGGCGGGGAAGAAGCAACCTCGACTTCCTTTGTCAGAAGCATTGACGAAACACGGAGCCCCTCCTACCTTCAACCCGTCGTACTTCGTACGTCATATATGAGACGCGATACGCGAGATCAGATACGCGACACCGAGAGGCGCGCATGACCTCTGTGCCCACGCCGATCCCCTCCCGCACGCAGTACGTGCTGGAGGAGATCAAACGCCGCATCCTCACCGGGCGGCTGACGCCAGGTCAGGCGCTGGTCGAGACCGAGTTGGCCGCGCAGTTCGGGGTCTCCAAGACCCCGGTGCGCGAGGCGCTCAAGACCCTGGCCGGCACCGGACTGGTCGTCATGAGCCAGTACAAGGGCGTCACGGTGCGCATGGTGGACGCGGACATGGCGCGCGAGGTCTACGACGTGCGACTGCTCCTCGAACCCGAGGCGCTGAAGCGGGCCGTGAAGCGCGGCGCGTCCCTGGAAGCCGCCCGCGCCGCCCTCACCATGGCCGACGGGGCGACCGACACCGCCGAACGCTCCCTGGCCAACCGGGAGTTCCACCGCGCCCTGTACCTGCCGTGCGGAAACCCGCTGCTCGGCCGGATGCTCGACGAGGTCCGCGACCAGGCCGCCCTGGTCTCGGCCGTCGCCTGGGCCGCCTCGCCCTCCTGGGAACGGGAGGCGGGGGAGCACCGCGAGATCCTGCGGCTCGCCCTGGACGGTGACGCCGACGGCGCGGCCCGCGCCCTGCACGCCCACATCGCGTCGTTCGTACGCCGAGCGTTCCCCGACGCCCAGACAGAGGAAGGTCAGGAATGAGCAGCGTGGCGTTCGAGACCCAGCGTGCGGCCCTGGCCGACGTCGTGGCCATCCCGGTGACCCCGTTCGCCGAGGACGGCTCCGTCGACCAGGACGCCCACCGGGCCCTGTTGCGCCGTCTGCTCGACGGCGGGATCAGGACCCTCACCCCCAACGGCAACACCGGCGAGTTCTACGCCCTCACCCCCGAGGAGCGTCGCCTGGTCACCGAGCTGACGATCGAGGAGAGCGGGGACCGGGCGGTGATCCTGGTCGGCGTCGGACACGACGTGCCCACCGCGGTCGCCTCCGCCCGCCACGCCCGTGAACTGGGCGCCGGCATGATCATGGTCCACCAGCCCGTCCATCCCTATGTCTCGCAGAGCGGATGGGTCGACTACCACCGGGCCATCGCCGAGTCGGTGCCCGAGCTGGGCGTCGTCCCCTACATCCGCAACGCGCAGCTCGCCGGCGCCCGCCTCGCCGAACTCGCCGACGCCTGCCCGAACGTGATCGGTGTGAAGTACGCCGTCCCGGACGCCGCCCGCTTCGCCGCGTTCGCCCGTGACGCGGGCCTGGAGAGGTTCGTCTGGGTGGCCGGCCTCGCCGAGCCGTACGCCCCCTCCTACTTCTCCGCGGGCGCCACCGGCTTCACCTCGGGGCTGGTGAACGTGACCCCGGCCGTCTCGCTCAACATGATCGAGGCGCTGCGGTCCGGCGACTACCCGGCCGCGATGAAGGTCTGGGAGCAGATCCGCCGCTTCGAGGAACTGCGCGCGGCCAACGGCTCCGCGAACAACGTCACCGTCGTCAAGGAGGCCCTCGCCTCCCTCGGACTGTGCCGCCGCGAGGTCCGCCCGCCGAGCCGCCCGCTGCCCGAGGCGGACCGGGCCGAGGTCGCCGAGATCGCCGCGGGGTGGTCCATATGACCGAGCCCGTCCGCAGGCGCCCCGAGGACCTGCGAAGCCACCAGTGGTACGGCACGGAGGGCCTGCGTTCCTTCAGTCACCGGGCCCGCACCCGCCAGCTCGGCTATCTGCCCGAGGAGCACCTCGGCAAGCCGGTGATCGCGATCCTCAACACCTGGTCGGACATCAACCCCTGTCATGTGCACCTGCGTGACCGGGCGCAGGCGGTCAAGCGGGGCGTGTGGCAGGCGGGCGGTTTCCCGCTGGAGTTCCCGGTCTCCACGCTGAGCGAGACCTTCCAGAAGCCGACCCCGATGCTCTACCGCAACCTGCTCGCGATGGAGACCGAGGAGTTGCTGCGGTCGTACCCGGTGGACGGTGCCGTCCTGATGGGCGGCTGCGACAAGACGACCCCCGCCCTCCTCATGGGTGCCGCCAGCGTCGACCTGCCGACGGTGTTCGTGCCGGCCGGCCCGATGCTGCCGGGGCACTGGCGCAACGAGGTCCTCGGCTCCGGCACCGACATGTGGAAGTACTGGGACGACAAGCGGGCCGGCCTGATCGGCGACTGCGAGATGGCCGAGCTGGAGAACGGCCTCGCCCGTTCGCCCGGCCACTGCATGACGATGGGTACGGCGTCCACGCTGACGGCCGCCGCCGAGGCGCTCGGCGTCACCGTCCCGGGGGCCTCCAGTATCCCGGCCGTGGACTCGGGGCACGACCGGATGGCGGCGAAGGCCGGCCTGACGATCGTGGACCTCGTCCACCGAGACCGCAGGCTGTCGGCCGTCCTGACCCGTGACGCCTTCGAGGACGCGGTGACGACGGTCCTCGGCCTCGGCGGCTCCACCAACGCGGTGATCCACCTGATCGCCATGGCGGGCCGGTCGGGCGTCAAGCTCACGCTGGACGACTTCGACCGCATCGCCCGTACGGTCCCGGTGCTCGCCAACGTGCGGCCCGGCGGACAGACGTACCTGATGGAGGACTTCCACTTCGCCGGCGGTCTGCCCGGGTTCCTCTCCCGCATCACCGACCTGCTCCACCTGGAGCGGCCGACCGTGTCGTACGACACGATGCGCGAGCAGCTCGACGGGGCGCAGGTGCACAACGACGACGTCATCCGGCCGCGGGACAACCCGGTCGCCGACGAGGGCGGGGTCGCCGTCCTGCGCGGCAACCTCTGTCCCGACGGCGCGGTCATCAAGCACATCTCGGCCGAGCCGCACCTGCTCAAGCACACCGGCCCCGCCGTCGTCTTCGACGACTACCGGACCATGCAGCGCACCATCAACGACCCGGAACTCGGCATCACCGCCGACACGGTGCTGGTCCTGCGCAACGCAGGCCCCAAGGGCGGTCCGGGCATGCCCGAGTACGGCATGCTGCCCATCCCCGACCATCTGCTCAGGCAGGGCGTGCGGGACATGGTCCGGATCTCCGACGCCCGGATGAGCGGGACGAGTTACGGCACGTGCGTGCTGCACGTGGCACCCGAGTCGTACGTCGGCGGACCTCTCGCCCTGGTCCGCACGGGTGACTCGATCACCCTCGACGTGGAGGCCCGCTCCCTCGAACTCAACGTGGATGACGAGGAGTTGGAGCGGCGCAGGGCGCGGTGGGCGCCGCCGCCCACCCGGTACGAGCGGGGCTACGGCGCGCTCTACAACGAACAGATCACCCAGGCCGACACGGGCTGCGACTTCGAGTTCCTCGCCCGCGCCGGCACGGTGCAGGACCCGTACGCGGGCTGACCGTCCGGCGGAACCCACCCGCCGACCCCTGCCCACCGAGTAAGCGCTTCCTGTACGAGCCCGAGCACCAGCCGGGTACCGACCACCGCGCGACGTCACACCGCGCACCGCACCACGCCAGCACGACGTACGACGACGTACCCAGAAACGGAGAACAGTCGTGGCCCAAGCCGTAGCCGTGGCGAAACCGCCCGCGCCACCCCGGCGGCGCCGTGCCTCCGCCACGCCGCGCAGACTGCCGTACCTGCTGATCGCGCCGGCCGCCCTGCTCATGCTGGGCTTCATCGCCTATCCGGTCATCAGCGTCTTCTACTACAGCCTTCAGAACTACAACCCCACCAAACCGTGGCGCAACGGCTACGCGGGCTTCGACAACTTCGTCCACGCCTTCACCGACGACCCGATCTTCTGGGACACGCTGACCTTCAGCGCCAAGTGGGTGTTCGTCGAGGTCGGCCTCCAGCTCATGTTCGGCCTGGCACTGGCGCTCATCGTCAACCAGACCTTCGTGGGCCGCTCGCTCGGCCGCGCCCTGGTCTTCTCGCCATGGGCCGTCTCCGGTGTGCTGACCTCCGCGATCTGGGTGCTGCTCTACAACTCCCAGACCGGCATCACCCGTTACCTCGCGGACATGGGCATCGGCACCTACGGCACCAGCTGGCTGTCGGACACCTCGACCGTGTTCTCGGCCGCGATCGTCGCCGACCTGTGGCGCGGTGTGCCCTTCTTCGCGATCCTCATCCTCGCCGACCTCCAGTCCGTCTCGAAGGACCTCTACGAGGCCGCCGAGGTCGACGGGGCCAGCAGGTTCAAGCAGTTCTGGCACATCACCCTGCCCCACCTGAAGGACGCCATCGTCCTGTCCACGCTGCTGCGCGCCGTGTGGGAGTTCAACAACGTCGACCTGCTCTACACGCTGACCGGCGGTGGACCCGCGGGTGAGACCACGACGTTGCCCCTCTACATAGCCAACACCTCTGTGGACGCCCACAACTTCGGCTACGCGTCCGCCCTGACCACCGTCGCGTTCGTGATCCTGCTCTTCTGCTCGGTGATCTACCTGCGGCTGAGCAAGTTCGGAAGTGAGTCCAAGTGATCACCAAGGAGGCCACCGAGGCGGCGCCCACCCCCGTGAGCGTCCCCACCGAGGCGGAGCACCGCCCGCGCAAGGGGAAGTACCGCGCCTGGGACGACGCCCCGCGCTGGCAGATCTATCTGCCGCTGTCGATCTACCTCGTCTTCACCCTGATCCCCTTCTACTGGATCCTGCTGTTCGCGCTGCGCCCAGCCGGCTCCACCTCGCTCGTGCCCTGGCCGGTCACCTTCGAGCACTTCGAGAAGGTGTGGACGGAGCGGAGCTTCGCCACCTACTTCCAGAACAGCCTGCTCGTCGGCGTCGCCACCCTGGTGATGACGACCCTCGTCGCCCTGGCCGGCGGCTACGCCCTGGCCCGCTTCGACTTCAAGGTCAAGCGCGCCTTCATGCTGGCCCTGCTCTGCTCCCAGTTCGTACCGGGCGCGCTGCTCCTGGTCCCGCTGTTCGAGATCTTCGCCGAACTCCAGATGATCAACTCGCTGACCAGCGTGATCATCGCCGAGACGGTGTTCCAGCTGCCGCTGTCGATGATCCTGATCAGCAACTTCATCAAGAACGTGCCGTACACGCTGGAGGAGGCGGCCTGGGTCGACGGCTGCAACCGCCTCACTGCGTTCAGGATCGTCGTGCTGCCGCTGCTGCGGCCCGGACTGATCGCCGTCGGTTCCTTCGCCTTCGTGCACTCCTGGAACCACTTCCTGTTCGCCCTGATGTTCCTCAACAACCAGAGCAAGCAGACGATCCCGGTCGGCCTCAACACCCTGATGAGCGCGGACAGCGTCGACCTCGGCGCGCTCGCCGCAGGCGGCATCATCGCCGCCGTCCCGGTGGTCCTCGTGTTCGCCTTCATCCAGAAGTGGCTGATCACCGGCTTCAGTGCGGGGGCGGTGAAGGGATGAGGTTCCGTCACATCGCCGTGGCGGCGGGGATGCTGGGTCTGCTCTGTGTCCCCGCTCACGCGGAGGCCCGGGACATCGGCCGCGACACCCTGCCCGCGGGCGACGGCTGGGCGTCGTACGGCGCCGGAACCACCGGAGGCGCGGCGGCCGACGAGGCCCACGTGTACACCGTCACCGACCGGGCCGGCCTGGTCCGGGCGCTGGACAACGGCAGCGACACCCCGAAGATCATCCGGATCGCCGGGACCGTCGACGCCAACACCGACGACGACGGCGACCACCTGGACTGCGCCGACTACGCCACCGGCGGCTACTCCCCGAAGAAGTACCTGGCCGCCTACGACCCGCGCACCTGGGGTTCCGCGAAGCCGAGCGGCCCGCAGGAGGAGGCCCGCCAGGCCTCGGCGGCCCGGCAGGCCGAGCGGGTCGTGCTGCCGGTCGGCTCCAACACCACCATCGTCGGACTCCGCGGCGCGGTGCTCAAGGGCGCGAGCCTCCAGGTCAGGAACGCGGACAACGTCATCGTCCGCAACCTCGACCTGCGCGACGCCTACGACTGCTTCCCCGTCTGGCAGCCCAACACCGGCGGCCTCGGCGACTGGAAGACGGCCTACGACAACCTCTGGCTGACCGGCGCGACGCACGTGTGGATCGACCATGTCACCGCCTCCGACAAGGGCCACCCCGACGAGGCCGAACCCACCCACTTCGCCCGCAACTACCTGCGCCACGACGGCCTGCTGGACATCACCAACGGCTCCGACCTGGTGACCGTGTCCTGGAGCCGGTTCACCGGACACGACAAGGCCATCCTCATCGGCAACGGGGACACCGTCGCCGGCGACCGCGGCAGACTGCGGGTCACCCTGCACCACAACGCCTTCGAATCGATCGCCCAGCGCGCGCCCCGCGTCCGCTTCGGACAGGTGCACCTCTACAACAACCGCTACGAGGTCACCGACGGCCACCGCTACTCCATCGGCGTGTCGACCGAGTCCGGCATCCACGCCGAGAACAACGCCTTCCACACCCCCGGCCATGTGGAGGCCGCCGACCTGGTCAAGAGCTGGAACGGCACCGCCCTGCACCAGAGCGGCACCCTCTTCAACGGCTACCCCGTCGATCTCCTGGCGATCCACAACGCCTACAACGGCGGCAGCGAACGCGACCTCACGGCGGACGTCGGCTGGACACCTACCCTGCACACAAAGATCGACAGCGCCGCGGTGGCCGACCGCGAGG
This sequence comes from Streptomyces sp. ID05-39B, assembly GCF_033794725.1. NCBI lineage: Bacteria > Bacillati > Actinomycetota > Actinomycetes > Kitasatosporales > Streptomycetaceae > Streptomyces > Streptomyces sp. ID05-39B. The sequence goes on from NZ_JARGEF010000146.1 coordinate 7,531, forward strand.
TGGCCCACGGCGCGGGCGCAGGGAGGATCCCATGAACACCCCCGAACCGATGAGCACCCCGCAACCGACGGGCGCCGGCGTTCCGGCCGGCGCGGGCGTCCCGGTCGTCCTGGCCGGAGCGCGCGGCCACGGCCGCTGGCACCTGGACAACCTCCGCCGGCTCCAGGACAAGGGCATCGTCCGGCTCGCGGGCATCTGCGAGCTGACCCCGCTCACCCCGGACGAGATTCCGCAGGGCCTCGGCACGCCCGAGCAGTCCGCCGACTTCGGCGCGCTGCTGGACGCGACCGGCGCCCGGATCGCCGTGATCTGCACGCCGATCCCCACCCACACCGACCTGGCGCTGACCGCGGCCCGCAAGGGCGTGCACCTGCTGCTGGAGAAGCCCCCGGCGCCGTCGTACGCGGAGTTCCGCCGGATGGCCGACGGGGTCGCCGAGGCGGGTGTGGTCTGCCAGATCGGCTTCCAGTCGCTGGGCTCGCACGCCCTGCCCGCGGTCCGCGCGATGATCGGCGACGGGGTGATCGGCGAGATCTCCGGCGTCGGCGGGGCCGGCGCCTGGGCCCGCCCGGAGGCCTACTTCCGGCGCGCGCCCTGGGCCGGGAAGCGCCGGATGAACGGCGTCGACGTGATCGACGGCGCCCTCACCAACCCGCTCGCGCACGCCGTCGCCACCGCCCTGGCGCTGGCCGGCGTCACCCGCGCCGAGGACGTCACCGGCATCGAGACCGAGCTGGCGCACGCCAACGCGATCGAGTCCGACGACACCTCCTGCGTCCGGATCACCACCGCCGCCGGACGTCAGGTGGTCGTCGCCGCGACCCTGTGCGCCGAGGACCCCGACGACCCGTACGTCGTCGTCCACGGCAGCCAGGGCCGGATCACCTTCTGGTACAAGCAGGACCGCGTCCTGCTCCAGCGCGGCGGCCACGGCCCCGAGGAGTTCGAGTACGGCCGCACCGACCTGCTGGAGAACCTCGTCGACCACCTCACCGACGGCACCGACCTGCTGGTCCCGCCGGCCGCGACCGAGGCGTTCATGCGGGTCGTCGAGGCGATCCGGGTCGCCCCCGACCCGCTCGAACTGCCCGACGAGGCCTGGCACCGGCTCCCCGGCGAGGACCGCAGGGTCGTCCCCGGCGTCGACGGGCTGGTCGCGGCAGCCGCCGACACCCTCGCCCTCTTCTCCGAACTGGGCGCCGCCTGGGCGTCCCCGACCACGCATCCGTCCGCGTCCGCGCATCCGAAAGAGGTGAGCACCTGATGGCACAGGCACCCGACGCCCCCGTCGTGCTGCGCGTCGCCGGCCGCCCGGTCGGCCGCTATCTCACCCGGCCCGAGCTGCCCGCCCGGCTCTCCCCGCGCCCCTGTCTGCACCCCGTCACCACCCTGGCCGGCACGGTGGTCACCGAACTGAGCCCCGCCGACCACACCCACCACCTCGGCGTCGGTGTCGCCGTTCCCGACGTCGAGGGGCACAACTTCTGGGGCGGCCGTACCTACGTCCGCGACCAGGGCCCGACCGAACTCGACAACCACGGCGCCCAGCGGCACGTCGGCTTCCAGCTGCGCGACTCCGACGGGTTCGTGGAGGAGCTGCGCTGGGTGGCCGCAGGAGCCGAGCTGCTGCGCGAGCGCCGTACGGTCGCGGCCACCGGCCTCACCGGCACCGCCTGGGCGCTGGACTTCACCTTCTCCCTCACCAACGCCACGCCGGACCCGGTGACCATCGGCAGCCCCGCGACGAACGGACGCCCCGGCGCGGCCTACGGCGGCTTCTTCTGGCGCGCCCGCAAGGAGGACCGGGCCCCCGACGTCTTCACCGGCGACGCCGAGGGCGAGGCCGCCGTGCACGGCGGACGCGCCGACTGGCTGGCCCTGACCGGCACGGACTGGACCCTGGTGTTCGCGGGCGCCACCGACACCACCCGCCGGGACCCCTGGTTCGTGCGCACCGGCGAGTACCCCGGCGTCGGCTCCTCGCTGGCCTCGGCCGAGCGGCTCGTCATCGCGCCCGGCGACACCGCCGTCCGCCGCGTCGTCACCGTCGTCGCCGACGGCCGGCTCGGCCGCGACGAGGCGGCCACCCTCGTCCGGAAGGCGGTCACCCAGTGACAGACGAAACGTACGTGAACCCGGTCCTGGACGCCGACTGGTCCGACCCGGACGTGGTGCGCGTCGGTGACGACTTCTACCTCACCGCCTCCAGCTTCGGCCGCGCCCCCGGCCTGCCGCTGCTGCACTCGCGGGACCTGGTCAACTGGACCCTGGTCGGGCACGCCCTCGAACGCCTGGAACCGGCGGCCGAGTTCAGGTCCCCGCGCCACGACTGCGGGGTGTGGGCGCCCGCGCTGCGCCACCACGACGACCGCTTCTGGATCTTCTGGGGCGACCCCGACCAGGGCATCCTCCAGGTCAACGCCCCCGAGATCAGGGGCCCTTGGACCCGGCCGCGGCTGGTCAAGGAGGGCAAGGGCCTGATCGACCCCTGCCCCCTGTGGGACGAGGAGAGCGGCGAGGCCTACCTGGTCCACGCCTGGGCGAAGTCCCGCTCCGGCGTCAAGAACCGGCTCACCGGCCACCGGATGCACCCGGACGGCACCTCGCTCCTCGACGAGGGCAAACTGATCGTCGACGGGGACCGCATCCCCGGCTGGTTCACCCTCGAAGGGCCCAAGCTCTACCGGCACGACGGCTGGTTCTGGATCCTCGCCCCGGCCGGGGGAGTGGACACCGGCTGGCAGGGCGCCTTCCGCTCACGGGACTTCTTCGGTCCCTACGAGGAGCGGATCGTCCTGGAGCAGAAGGACACCGACGTCAACGGCCCCCATCAGGGCGGCTGGGTACGCACCCCGTCCGGCGAGGACTGGTTCCTGCACTTCCAGCAGCGCGGCGCCTACGGCAGGGTCGTCCACCTCCAGCCGATGCGGTGGGGGGACGACAACTGGCCGGTGATCGGCGAGGAGGGCGCCCCCGTCGCCGTACACCGCAGGCCGGATCTGCCGCCGCAGCCGGCCGCCGCGCCCGCCACCGACGACGACTTCCCCGGCGGACGCTTCGGCAGGCAGTGGCAGTGGACGGCCAATCCGCAGGACGGCTGGGCCACCCAGCACTCCGGCGACGGGCTGCGCCTGTCCTGCGTCCGTACGGGCGACGCGCACGACGTGCGCAAACTGCCCCACGTGCTCACCCAGCGGCTGCCCGGCACTCCGTCGGCCGTCGAGGTGGAGCTGGAACTGCACGGCGAGGAACCCGGCGCACGGGCCGGACTCGCGGTGCTGGGGGACGCCTTCTCCTGGATCGGGCTGCAGCGCGGCACCGACGGCTCGGTCCATCTCGTGCACCGCTTCGCCGAGGCGGTCGCCGAGCGGGAACGGGACGCCGCCCACCCACGGCTCGCCCCGCACGGCAGGGTCCGCCTGCGCGTCGAGATCGGGGCCGGCGCCCGCTGCCGGTTCACCTACGACCTCGGCGACGGCCCGCACCACTCGGGTCCCGTGTTCACCGCCACGCCCTGGCGGTGGGTCGGCGCCCTGCTCGGCCTGTTCGCCCTCGCACCGGACGGACCGGGACAGGCCGGGGCGGCCACCTTCACCCACTTCCGGATCAACAGCCTGTGACCCTCAGCAACCTCTGACCCACCGCAGTCGTACCCACCGCAGTCGTACCTACCGCAGTCGTACCTACCGCAGTCGTAAAGCCTGTTGGGAGCCGCAATGACGCACTTCCCTAGCAAGCGCTTGTCGAGACCGGGCGTCGTGCTCGCCGCCGTGGCCGCACTGGTCGCCGTGCTGGGCCTCGGCACGGTCGGCGAGGCGCACTCCGCCCCGGCCGAGGCCACCGCCACCGACGCCGCGCCGCGCTGGTCCGACCGGGCGCACGGATTCGCCTCCCTGGCCGGAGGCACCACCGGCGGGGCCGGCGGCAAGGTCGTCACCGTCACCGACCAGGCCTCGCTCGCGGCCTACGCGGCGGCCGAGGAGCCGTACGTCATCCGGATCGCCGGGTCGATCGCGGTCGAGCCGTTCGGCGCGGACATCGCCGTCGCCTCGGACAAGACGCTGGTCGGTGTCGGGGACACCGGCGAGATCGTGCACGGGGAACTGCATCTGGCCCCCGGCACCCACAACGTGATCATCCGCAACCTGACGATCCGCGACTCGGCCGTCGAGGGCAACTGGGACTGCAAGGACACCGACTTCGACGGCATCCAGATGGACACCGTCCATCACGTCTGGGTGGACCACAACCGCTTCGCGAACATCTGCGACGGGCAGCTCGACGTCCGCAAGGACAGCGAGTACATCACCGTCTCCTACAACCGGTTCGAGAACAACAACAAGACGTTCGGCCTGGGCTGGACCACCAACGTCAAGACGCAGATCACCGTCGACCACAACCTGTTCGCCAACACCAAACAGCGCAACCCGTCCGTCGACAACGCCGCCTACGCCCACCTCTACAACAACCACCTGACGGCACAGGCCGATCCGGGCGACCCGGTGTGGACGTACGGGAACTGGTCGCGCGGCCGGACGAAGATGGTCATCGAGAACAGCTTCTACCGGGACGTGCAGCACCCTTACCAGGCCGACACCACCGCCGAGCTGGTGGAGCGCGGGTCGATCCTGAAGAACACCACGGGCCGGCACGACGAGTGGGGGGCCGCCTTCGATCCGCGGGACTTCTACGCGTACCGGCTGGACCCGGCGGCGGCCGTGCCCGCGCTGGTCGGCAGGTTCTCCGGGCCGCAGCGGCGGATCGGCGGCGCGGTGACGCTCCAGGTGCCGGGGGACTACCCGACCGTGCAGTCGGCCGTGGACGCCGTGCCCGAGGGCAACTCCGTGCCGGTCACCGTCGCCGTCGCGCCCGGCGTCTACCGGGAGAAGGTGTTCATCCCGGCGGGCAAGCCGAACATCTCGCTGCAGGGGACTGGACAGGACCGCTCCGACACCGTCATCGTCTACGACACGCCTGCGGCGTACGGGGGTTCGACGGGCAGTGCCACGGTCCGGATCGCGGCCCACGACGTCACCGCCCGCCACCTCACCTTCAGCAACGACTTCGACGAGGCCGCTCACGAGCTGAACGCCGAGCAGGCGCTGGCGGTGAAGACCACCGGCGACCGGATCGTCTTCGAGGACACGGCCTTCCTGGGCAACCAGGACACGCTGATGACCGACAGCCCCAAGCTGGACGTGATCAGCCGGGTCTACATCCGCGACTCCTACATCGAGGGCGACGTCGACTTCCTCTACGGACGGGCGACGACCGTCGTCGAGCGGTCCGTGATCCGGGCGCTCAGCCGCGGGTCGGACAGCAACAACGGCTACATCACGGCCGCCTCCACCTGGACGGGCAACCCGTACGGGTTCCTGATCACCCGCTCCAGGGTCGTGAGTGACGCGCCGGCCGGGACCTTCCACCTCGGACGGCCCTGGCACCCCGGCGGTGAACCCGCCGCGGTCGCCCAGGTGCTGATCCGCGACACCGAGCTGCCCGCCGCGGTCAAGGCCGCCCCGTGGACCGACATGAGCGGTTTCTCGTGGCGGGACGCGCGCTTCACCGAGTACCGCAACCACGGCCCCGGCGCCGCGGTGACCGCGGACCGGCCGCAGATGACCGACACCGAGGCACGGACCCACACCGTCGCCGACTACCTCCGGGGCACCGACGACTGGGCACCCCACGCCCGCCGCTGACCCCGCGCGCCCCCCACATACCTGCACTGCCCGTACGGATCCGGAAGACAAGAAGAAGAGAGCCGATCAATGAAGATCAACATCCACAGAAGCAGGCGCGCCGCCACAGCCGTCGCCCTGGGGGCCGTGCTCGCCCTGACCGCCACCGCCTGCGGTGACGACGGCAGCGGCGCCGGCGGCGACAAGGGGGCCGACGGCAGCGGCAAGGGCAAGATCGTCTTCTGGGACAACAACGGCGGTGTCCGCACCGACATCTGGAAGGAGATCATCGCCGACTTCAAGAAGGCCAACCCGGACATCGACGTCGAGTACGTCGGCATCGCCTCCACCGAGTACGGGTCCAAGGTCGACACCGCCATCCAGGGCGGCGGCCTGCCGGACGTCGGCGGGATCGGCGCGTCGATGGCGGCCGGGATCGCGGCCCAGAACGCGCTGGAGCCGCTGGACGACCGCCTCGCCAAGTCCTCCCTCAACGGCAAGCTCAACGAGTCCATGCTCGACTCGCTGAAGTCCGCCGGCGGCGGCGAAGCCCTCTACTCGATCCCGACCTCCGCCAACAACGGTGTCCTCTACTACCGCACCGACCTGTTCAAGGCCGCCGGTCTGGCCGATCCGACCACCTGGGACGCGTTCTACACGGCCGCGGAGAAGCTGACGAACACGGGCAAGAACCAGTTCGGATACACCATCCGCGGCGGTGCCGGATCCATCGCCCAGGCGCTGGACGCGATGTACGGGCAGAGCGGGCTCACCTCGTTCTGGAACGGCGACAAGACCACCGTCAACGACCCGAAGAACGTCGAGGCGCTGGAGAAGTACGCGGCCCTCTACAAGAAGGTCACCCCGGCCGCCGACCTGAACAACGACTTCACCAAGATGGTCGCCCAGTGGGACTCGGGCACCATCGGCATGCTGAACCACAACCTGGGCTCGTACCAGGACCACGTGAAGGCGTTCGGCGCCGACAAGTTCCGGGGCATCCCGCAGCCGATCGGCTCCTCCGGCAAGCGGGTCCAGGTGTCCAACCCGGTCGACGGTCTCGGCCTGTTCAAGAGCTCGAAGAACAAGGAAGCCGCCTGGAAGTTCATCGAGTTCGCGACCTCGCACGCGGAGAACTCGAAGTTCAACGAGTCGGCCGGCCAGGTGCCGTCGAACAACGCGGCGGCGAAGGACGCGTGGATCTCCCAGGCCGAGCCGACCAAGCTGGCCGCGCAGGCGCTGTCCGACGGGTCCACGACGATCGTGCAACTGCCGTACTACCTGCCGGACTGGGGCACCATCTCCAAGTCCGACAACGAGCCCAACTTCCAGAAGGTCCTGCTGGGCAAGATGAGCGCCAAGGACTTCCTGGACACCCTCGCCGACCAGCTGAACACGGCGCAGGCGGAGTGGAAGGAACAGAAGGGCTAGGACTTCGGTCCGGTTCGTGGGCGGCCGGCCGCGGGTTTCACCGTGGCCGCCCGCCACCCCCGCGGCGCGGCCCGCCCGAGTACGGCCCGGCGGGCCCGCACGGGTACCGCCCGGCCGCCCGCCCGAGTACGGCTCGGCGGGTACCGCCCCGCGGCGCGCACGAGTAACGCCCCGCGCCTCTCGCAGGGCGCGGGTCCCCTTCCTGTGGAACGCTGTTGAAAGGTGCACTCCCGTGTCGCTCACCCGCAGACAGGTCACCTCCGCGGCCTTCGCCGCCCTCCCCCTCGGGGTCCTGGCCACCGGCACCGCCCAGGCCGCGCCGGCCGCCCGCCGACCCCGCACCCTCTACATCGCCGGTGACTCCACCGCCGCCCAGAAGTTCGCCGAGGCCGCGCCCGAGACCGGGTGGGGGATGGCGCTGCCGTTCTTCCTGCACAAGGACCGGCCGGTCGCCAACCACGCGGTCAACGGGCGAAGTTCCAAGAGCTTCGTCGACGAGGGACGCCTCGACGTCATCCTCGCGTCGATCCGGCCGGGGGACTTCCTCCTGATCCAGTTCGCGCACAACGACGAGAAGACCACCGACCCGGCCCGCTACACCGAGCCCTGGACGACGTACCAGGACTATCTGCGGCTGTACGTCGACGGAGCGCGTTCCCGTGGGGCGCGGCCCGTGCTGGCGACGCCTGTGGAGCGCCGCCGGTTCGACGCGGCCGGCAACGCGCTTCCCACGCACGGCGACTACCCGGCGGCGATGCGGGCGCTGGCCGCGGAGGAGGACGTCGCACTGCTCGACCTCCAGGCGCTGTCGCTGGCGCTGTGGCAGAAGCTCGGGGTCGAGGAGACCAAGAAGTACTTCAACTGGACCGCCACCGAGCAGGACAACACGCACTTCAATCCGCCGGGTGCGATCGCCGTGGCCCGGCTCGTCGCCGCGGAGCTGCTGCGCCGCCGGGTGCTGCCGGCGCGGGACGTGTGCCGGCTCGACTCGGAGATCCCGCAGTCCTGGATCACCTGGCCCCCGGCCACCGCGTAACCCCTGTTCTCTCCTTCCTTCTCCTCCCTTCTTCTCCTCACTCGAAAGAGAGCCGCACAATGAACGCACAGAGATGGCATGGGCATGCCACGAAGTCGGCCGTCGTGGTCGGCTGCACCGCTCTGGCCATGACGGTCACCGGCGCCACCGCCCAGGCGCACTCCGGCCGTGACCTCGCCCGGCAGACCCTGCCGGCGGGCGACGGCTGGGCCGCGTACGGCACCGGCACCACCGGCGGTGCCGCCGCCGACGCCGAGCACGTGTACACCGTCACCACCTGGGCGCAGTTCAGGGCCGCCCTGGAGACCGGCGGCACCGCACCGAAGATCATCAAGGTCAAGGGCACGATCGACGCCGTCTCCGAAGGGTGCGAGGCCTTCGCTTCCCCCGGCTACGACTTCGACGCCTACCTCGCCGCCTACGCGCCGGAGGTCTGGGGCCTCGACACCGACCTGAGCGCCGAGCCCGCCGACAGCCCCGAGGGACTGCGGCGCACCTCCGCCGCCGCCCAGGACAAGGCGATCAAGGTCAACGTCCCCTCCAACACCACCATCATCGGTGTGGGCAGGAACGCGGCCATCAAGGGCGCCAGCCTCCAGATCAAGGCCGTCGACAATGTGATCATCCGCAACATCGCCTTCGAGAGCCCCCTCGACTGCTTCCCGCAGTGGGACCCCACCGACGGCTCGAAGGGCAACTGGAACTCCGAGTACGACACCGCCGTCGTCTACGGGTCCACGCACGTGTGGCTGGACCACAACACGTTCACCGACGGATCCCACCCCGACAGCGCCGCGCCGACCCACTTCGGCATGCTCTACCAGCAGCACGACGGCGAACTGGACGTCGTCCGCGGCTCGAACTACGTCACCGCCTCCTGGAACGTCTTCACCGAGCACGACAAGACGATCCTCATCGGCAACAGCGACAGCGAGTCCACCGCCGTCGGCGACCGGGGCAAGCTGAAGGTCACCTTCCACCACAACCTGTTCTCCAAGCTGGTCGAGCGCGCGCCACGGGTCCGGTTCGGGCAGGTCGACTCCTACAACAACCACTTCGTCGCCGACACCTCCTACGCCTACACCTTCGGCATCGGCAAGGAGTCCCAGCTCGTCGCCCAGCACAACGCGTTCACGCTGCCCGCCGGCGTCAGCGCGGCCAAGGCGCTGAAGAAGTGGAGCGAGGCGCCGGTCACCGCCGACGGCAACTACGTCAACGGCAGGCCCGTCGACCTGATCGCCGTGCACAACGCGGAGATCCCCGCCGAGACCCTCCAGTCGGGCGCGGGCTGGACGCCCACCCTGCGCACCAAGGTCGACCCGGTGAGGGCCGTCCCCGGCATCGTCAACGGCCGGGCCGGCGCCGGAAAGATCTGCTGACCCACGACGCCACGACCGTACGGGCCGGGGCCTCGCCGCCCCGGCCCGCACCACCCCACCCCCCACGCCGAGGTCCGTCCCCGAGCCGCACCAAGGAGCACCCGCATGCCTTCGCGCCACGTCCGACCGCCCCTGTCCCGAAGGGGTTTCCTCATGGCGAGCGCCGGGGCGGGCGCCGCCCTCGCGCTGTCGGCCGGACCCGTCCGGGCCGCCACCCGCCGGCCCTTCGGCCGCTTCGGCTCCCCGTCCGCCCGCCTCACCCCGGGGACCCTGTACGTCGACGCGCGCGGACGCGGTGACCACACCTGCGTCCGCGACGCCGTGGCCGCCGCCACCGGCACCGGCCGCACCCTCGTCCTCGCCCCCGGTACCTACCGGGAGACGGTCGCCGTCGACGTCACCCGCACCGAGGCGACCTGGATCGGCGCCTCCGAGAACCCCCGCGACGTCGTGATCGTGTTCGACAACGCGGCCGGCACCCCCAAGCCCGGCGGCGGCACCTACGGCACCACCGGCTCGGCCACCACCACCGTGCAGGCCGACGGCTTCACCGCCCGCTGGATCACCTTCGCCAACGACTGGCTGCGCGCCGACCACCCCGGCGTCTCCGGCACCCAGGCCGTCGCGATCAAGGTCCAGGGCGACCGTTCCGCCTTCCACCACTGCCGTTTCCTCGGCCACCAGGACACCCTCTACGCAGACTCCATGGCGCTCGGCACCTTCGCCCGGCAGTACTTCTCCCACTGCTACGCCGAGGGTGACGTCGACTTCGTCTTCGGCCGGGGCACCGCCGTCTTCGAGCGCTGCCACTTCCGCACCCTGAACCGCACCGACCTGGCCGCCGCCCCCTACGGCTTCGTCTTCGCCCCCTCCACGGCAGGCGCCAACCCGCGCGGCTACCTGGTGACCGGGAGCCGCGTCACGAGCGAAGCCCCGGACGCCCACTACAAGCTGGCCCGCCCCTGGGTGCCCAGCTCGGACACCACCGCCCGCCCCATGCTCACCGTCCGCGACACCCACCTCGACGCCGGCACCGACGCGGTCGCGCCCTACACCAACATGTCGGCCTCCTTCCCCTGGCAGAACCAGCGGTTCGCCGAGTACCGCAACTCCGGACCCGGCGCGCTCGTCACCGTCCCGGAGAACCGGCCCCAACTCGCCCCGGAACAAGCCCGGTCGGCGACCCGGACGGCGTACCTCGGCGACTGGACGCCGTGGAAGGAGAACTGCTGACATGCGCAGGCGCACCCTGCTGGCCGGCCTCACCGCGGGCCTCGCCGCCACCGGCACCCCCGCCCTCGCGGCCGGCCCCGGCACGGGGGGCCGCCGTGTCCTGCACGTCCGCCCCGGCGACTCCGTCCAGGCCGCGGTGGACGCGGTCACCGGGCCCGGCTGGACGGTCGTCGTGCACCCCGGCACCTACCGCGAGGTCGTCACCGTCCCCGCCGACAAGGCCGGCCTCACCCTGCGCGGCGCCTCCCACGACCCGCGCGCCACCGTCCTCGTGTACGACAACGCCAACGGCACGAAGAAGCCCGACGGCACCACGTACGGCACCGCCGGCTCCGCCACCTTCAGCTCCGCCGCCCCCGGCCTCACCGTCCAGGGCCTCACCCTCGCCAACGACTGGCTGCGCGCCGACCACCCCGACATCACCGGCACCCAGGCGGTCGCCGCCTACGTCACCGGGGACCGCTCCCGCTTCGACGACGTCCGCTTCCTCGCCCACCAGGACACCCTGTTCGCGGACACCACCGCCCTGGACGCCTTCGACCGGCAGTACTACAGCCGCTGCCACATCGAGGGAGACGTCGACTTCGTCTTCGGCCGGGCGCGCGCCGTCTTCGACGACTGCCGCTTCCACACCCTCCGGCGCGACGTCGCCTTCACCCCCAAGGGCATGGTCTTCGCCCCGGCCACCGCCCGCGCCAACCCCTACGGCTTCCTCGCCGTCCGCGGCCGGTTCACCTCCGGCGCCGAGGACGCGGCGTACAAACTGGCCCGGCCCTGGGTGCCGTCGTACGAGACGACCGCATGGCCCTCGCTCGTCGTGCGCGACTCCTGGATCGGACCCGGCATCGACCCGGCCGCCCCGTACACCAACATGCGGGAGGCCCACCCCTGGCAGACCATGCGCTTCAGGGAGTACGGCAACGCGGGCCCCGGCGCCGTGATCTGCGAGCCGGACAACCGGCCGCAACTGACGCCGGCGGAGGCGGCCGTCCACATCCGGCGCACCTATCTCGGGGACTGGCGGCCGTATGAGCGGACCTGAACCGGTGGGCCGGCGGGCGTTGGCCGGGACGGGGGCGGCCCTGCTCGCCGGTCAGGCAGGTGTGGCGCAGGCAGCCGTCGCCGACGGTCCGCTGCCCGGCTTCCACCCCGCCCTCAAGGACGCCCTCACCTTCCCGCTCGCCTGGGGAAACTCCCCGATCCGCGACTTTCGCACCTGGCGCCGGGCGGCTCGGGCCAAGGTCGAGGAGACCCTCCTCGTCGACCGCGAGGACGCCACCCCGTACGCCCCCGAGTTCCAGCAGCGCACCGAACAGGGCGGCTACACCGGCGAGTTGGTGACCCTCTCCCTCACCCGCCACGAACGCGTCCGCGCCGCCCTGCTCACCCCCCACGGCCCCGGCCCCTTCCCGGCCGTGCTCCTCCTGCACGACCACGGCGCGACGTTCGACATCGGCAAGGAGAAACTGGTCCGGCCCTGGTACGACGGAGCCCGGCTGGCCTCCGCGCGGGCCTGGACGGAGAAGTACTTCAGCGGCCGGTTCGTCGGCGACGAACTGGCCCGGCGCGGATACGTCGTGCTCGTCGCCGACGCCCTCGGCTGGGGCGACCGCGGCCCCCTCGCCTACGACCGGCAACAGGCCCTGGCGAGCAACCTCTACCACCTCGGCTCCTCCCTGGCCGGGCTCATGGCCCGCGAGGACGCCCGCGCCGCCGGCTTCCTCGCCCGCCTGCAGCGCGTGGACCGGGGGCGGATCGCGGCCGTCGGCTTCTCCATGGGCGCCTTCCGCGCCTGGCAGGCGGCGGCGCTCACCGACGACCTCGCCGCCACGGCCGCCGTCTGCTGGATGACCGGGCTCAAGGAAATGATGGTCCCCGGCAACAACACCCTGCGCGGGCAGTCCTCCTACTGCATGCTCCACCCGGGACTGTCCCGCCACCTCGACTTCCCCGACGTGGCGAGCATCGCCGCACCCAGGCCGATGCTGTTCTTCGACGGCGGCCTCGATCCGCTGTTCCCCGCCGACGGCGTCCGCGTGGCCCACGAGAAACTCCGCGCCGTCTGGCGCTCCCGCCACGCCGAGGAGCGGCTGCACCTGAGGACCTGGCCCGACCTCGGCCATGTCTTCACCGACCGCATGCAGGACGAGGTCTTCACCTGGCTCGACCACGTCCTATGACCCCCCACCCCACAGGGGATCGG
>NZ_JARGEF010000147.1:0-20438 GCF_033794725.1 Streptomyces sp. ID05-39B
GACCGCTGGGCGTGGGGTCGGGGTCCGAGGGGGTGTGCGTGACGCCGTGGCCCTCGATGGAGACGACGGCACCGGCCGGGGCGACCGCCACGCGTGCGTGCCAGTACCCGGCGGGCTCGCGCTCGTGGTCGACGTACACCTGGAGAGTGATCGATTCGCCGGGCTGGAGTGTGCCCGTGGTGCGGCTCAGGTGGAGCCAGGAGGCACCGGTGGTCGCCGACCAGCGGACCGGCCCGTCGGCGTCCTCGGCCGCGGTCAGGGTGATCAGCGTGGTGTCGCCGCGGTGCCCGGCCGTGACGGACAGCAGGCCCGCGCCCTTGTCGCCGAGTCCGGGGACGCTGATGACCTCCACGGAGACGTCGGGCTTGTCGCCCTCGCTGAGGCGGGAGCCGGGCCGGGTGCTGGCGTTGCCGGCGTTCTGGTAGCCGCCCGGCCCCTCTCCGACGATGCCGTCGGGACCCTGCGCCTCGCTTGCGGTGGGCGAGCGGCCGTCGGAGTCGGCGGTCGGTGTGCCCCGGTAGGCGGCCCAGAGGGCGAGCACCGGTGCGGCGACGACAGTGGCGACGACCGTCGTCGTGACGGCACGCGCGCGGATGCGGTCCCGCCGTGCGGCGCGGTCCTTGGGGTCCATCGGGAAGCCGCGCCGGTCGAAGCGCGGCGCGGCGGCGCCCCGCACGCGCGGGAGGTGCGCCAGGACGGTGTGCAGGGCCGCGCGGGGCGCTCCCAGGACGGGCAGCTCGGCGGGTGTGACCCCGGCGCCGGGCCAGCGGCCGGGGACGGCGCGCTCCGCGGCCCGGCGGCAGCGCGGGCAGTCGTCGACGTGCCGGACGAGTTCGCGGCGCAGCGTGGCGCTGAGCACGAGTTGGTGGTCGCCGGTGAGGCGGGCCACTCCAGGGCAGCCGCCGGTCTCGACGACGGCCAGGGCGGCACGCGTGCGTTCCACCTCGCAGGCGGCGGAGGAGAGCAGCTCGCGGGCCGCGGCCACCTCCATGCCGAGAACGGCCGCCACCTCATGGGCGGCGAGGTGATGCCGTACGGCGAGTTCGAGCGCCTCACGCTGTTCCGGGCTGGTGCCCGCAGCCTCCGGCCAGGCCAGCAGGGCGAGTTCGCGGCGGCGCTGTTCCTGGAGGCCGTCGGGCAGGGGATCGGCGCCGCTCGCCTTGTGGGCGCCGTGCCGGCCCGGCGCGTGGGCGCCCTGACGTTTCTGCCTGGCCTCGCCGAGTTTGCGCAGGCAGGCCCAGCGGGCCAGGGCGTAGAGCCAGGCCCTGCGGTCGTCGGCGGCGTCCGGGACGCGTTGGCCGCGCCGCTCGGCGAGCGCGAGGACGTCGCCGAGGGCCGCCGTGGCGGTGTCGTGGTCGCACAGGACGGACAGGCAGTAGGTGAACAGGCCGTCCAGGTAGGGCTCGTAGCGAGCGGGGGGGCGCTGCGCCAGCGTGCGCACCGCAGCGCGGTCGCGCGCCTCCCTGTGCGCCCGGTGTGCGCCGGTCGTGCGGGTCGGGGTTTCCGAACTGCTGCTCATCACCCGTGCGACCGTAGGCGCCGCGGAACGACCTCTTCTGCCCCCTTGAGTCCTTTTAATCCGTACGGGTGAAACGATCCCTCATAAGGGGACACGAAGACGGGGTCAAGTGGCTCATTCGCGACGGCCGTGGCCGGTTCACAGGGGGTGAGGGCACCCGGCCGGGGGGATGGCCGGGCGCCCTCACCAGTGACCGCCGCCCCGGGGGGCGGACGCGGCGGACACCGCCTCGGGACGCGTCTGCCCCGGCGGACCGGCTTTATGCACAGGCTTCTCGCGTTGTCACACCCGGCGGTTACGGTTTCCCCATGGCTGCCCGTACGAAGACCACGAAGGACCGTCCGTCCTACCGCTGCACGGAGTGCGGGTGGCAGACGGCGAAGTGGCTCGGCCGCTGCCCCGAGTGCCAGGCCTGGGGCACGGTCGAGGAATACGGCGCGCCCGCCGTCCGCACGACGGCACCCGGCCGCGTCACCACCTCCGCCCTGCCCATCGGCCAGGTCGACGGCCGGCAGGCCACCGCCCGCCCCACCGGTGTACCCGAGCTGGACCGTGTCCTGGGCGGCGGCCTGGTCCCGGGCGCGGTCGTCCTCCTGGCCGGCGAGCCGGGCGTCGGCAAGTCCACGCTCCTGCTCGACGTGGCCGCCAAGGCCGCGAGCGACGAACACCGCACGCTGTACGTCACGGGTGAGGAGTCGGCCAGCCAGGTGCGGCTGCGGGCCGACCGCATCGGCGCCATCCACGACCACCTGTATCTCGCCGCGGAGACCGATCTGGCCGCCGTCCTGGGCCATTTGGACGCCGTGAAGCCGTCACTGCTCATCGTCGACTCGGTGCAGACCGTCGCCTCCCCGGAGATCGACGGCGCTCCAGGCGGCATGGCCCAGGTCCGCGAGGTCGCCGGCGCGCTGATCCGCGCCTCGAAGGAGCGCGGCATGTCCACGCTGCTGGTGGGCCATGTCACCAAGGACGGCGCGATCGCCGGCCCGCGCCTCCTCGAACACCTCGTGGACGTCGTCCTGTCCTTCGAGGGCGACCGGCACGCGCGCCTGCGACTCGTGCGAGGCGTCAAGAACCGCTACGGCGCCACCGACGAGGTCGGCTGCTTCGAACTGCACGACGAGGGCATCACGGGCCTTACCGACCCAAGCGGACTTTTCCTGACCCGTCGTGACGAACCGGTCCCCGGCACCTGCCTGACGGTCACCCTGGAGGGCCGCCGCCCCCTGGTCGCCGAAGTGCAGGCGCTCACCGTCGATTCCCAGATCCCCTCGCCCCGCCGCACGACGTCGGGCCTGGAGACCTCCCGCGTCTCGATGATGCTCGCGGTCCTGGAGCAGCGGGGCAGGATCAGCGCGCTCGGCAAGCGGGACATCTACTCGGCGACGGTCGGCGGCGTGAAACTCTCCGAGCCCGCGGCGGACCTCGCGATCGCCCTCGCACTGGCCTCCGCGGCGAGCGACACCCCCCTGCCCAAGAACCTCGTCGCGATCGGCGAAGTGGGCCTCGCGGGCGAGGTCAGACGGGTCACGGGCGTCCAGCGCAGACTGGCCGAGGCGCACCGTCTGGGCTTCACGCACGCGCTCGTGCCGGGCGATCCCGGCAAGATCCCCGCGGGGATGAAGGTCCTCGAAGTCGCGAACATGGGAGAGGCCCTGAGGGTGCTCCCGCGCTCCCGTCAGCGAGAGGCCCCGCGGGAGTCGGAGCAGCGCCGGTAGACTTTGCCCAGGTCTCGCCCGTCCGTACGAACCGAGTGCGCGAAACGGGAGCACCAAAGAACCTGTGACCGGAGGAGTGCAGTGGCAGCCAACGACCGGGCGGCAGCTCCCGGAAAGTCCGGCGGGAGTTCCGGTGCCGAAGGCCTGATGCGTGCCGCGCTGAGCGCGGTGGCTCCCGGCACGGCCCTGCGCGACGGCCTGGAACGGGTGCTCCGCGGCAACACCGGCGGACTCATCGTGCTCGGCTCCGACAAGACGGTCGAGACGATGTGTACGGGCGGATTCGTCCTGGACGTCGAGTTCACGGCCACGCGCCTGCGTGAGCTGTGCAAACTCGACGGCGGCATCGTCGTCTCCTCCGACCTGTCCAAGATCCTGCGGGCCGGCGTGCAGCTCGTGCCGGACCCCACCATCCCCACCGAGGAGACCGGCACCCGCCACCGCACGGCGGACCGCGTCAGCAAGCAGGTCGGCTACCCCATCGTCTCGGTCTCCCAGTCCATGCGTCTGATCGCGCTCTACGTCGACGGCCAGCGCCGCGTCCTGGAGGACTCCGCGGCGATCCTGTCCCGCGCGAACCAGGCGCTGGCGACCCTGGAGCGCTACAAGCTCCGCCTGGACGAGGTCGCGGGAACGTTGTCAGCGCTGGAGATCGAGGACCTGGTGACGGTCCGGGACGTCTCGGCGGTGGCGCAGCGCCTGGAGATGGTGCGCCGCATCGCCACCGAAATCGCCGAATACGTGGTCGAACTGGGCACCGACGGGCGTCTTCTCTCCCTCCAGCTCGACGAGTTGATCGCGGGCGTGGAGCCGGAGCGTGAACTGGTGGTCCGGGACTATGTTCCGGAGCCCACGGCCAAGCGTTCCCGCACGGTCGACGAGGCGCTGTACGAGCTGGACGCGCTCAGCCACGCCGAGCTTCTCGAAATGTCCACGGTGGCCCGCGGTTTGGGCTACACGGGCTCCCCCGAGGCGCTCGACTCCGCGGTCTCCCCGCGCGGCTTCCGCCTGCTGGCCAAGGTGCCCCGCCTTCCCGGCGCGATCATCGACCGGCTGGTGGAGCACTTCGGCGGACTCCAGAAACTTCTCGCCGCGAGCGTCGACGACCTGCAGACGGTCGACGGCGTGGGCGAGGCGCGGGCGCGCAGCGTGCGGGAAGGCCTGTCGCGGCTGGCGGAGTCGTCGATTCTGGAGCGGTACGTCTGAGACCGCCGGTCCTGTGGTGCCTGGTGAGGCGGCGCGGCGGGGCGGGGGCGACTCGTTCCGCGCCGGGAGCGGCGACCGCGTCGCCCCGGCTCAGTCCTGATCGAGCACGAACGAGGTCTGCGCCTTGGTGAACCCGGGCGCCTTCGCCTCCACCAGGTACGTCCCGGCCCCGGCGACCCCCGCCGGAGGCGTCGCGCACTCCGGCGCACTCGGCTTCCGGTCCCACGTCACGGTGTAGGTGAAACTGCCCCCGGCCGGCACCCGGTACAGCAGGCTCGCGGCCCCCTTGGGGCAGTCGGCGGACGACCAGTAGTCCTCGGCGCCGCCGGCCTGCGTGATCGTCAACACGGCGCTCCTGGCGCCGAGATCGACCTTGCAGTCACTACCGGAGGAGTTCTTCGCCGTCAGCCGGAACGTGGGCGTCTGGTCCGGCGAGTACGTGTTGCGGACGCTGCGCAGACTCAACGTGACCACGCTGGCGGTGCAGTTGGGCAGTGTCGTACCGGCAGGCAGTGCCGTACCCGACCCGCTGCCACCGGCACCCTCGCCAAAACCCCCGGACCCGGCTGAACCGGAGCCGTCCGTGTCCCCGTCGCCGGACCCGCCACCGGACCCCGTTCCGTCGCCCGAGTCCGTCGCCGAGCCCGAACCGGAGCCACCGGTGTCCTCGTCGCCCGACTCGTCGCGTCCGCCCGGGTTTTGGCTGATCGCCGGCCCGGAGCCGGAAGGGCCCGGCGTGATGGAGGAGGCGGGATTCTTGCCGTTGGAGCCGTCCGCCCCGTTCTTGCCGCCGCCCCCGCCCGCGGTGACCACCCACGTGACCAGCAACGCCAACAAGGCGAGCACGGACAGCAGTACGACCCTCCGTCGCCAGTAGATGGAGGAGGGAAGCGGCCCGACCGGATTGCGCATAGATCCCACGGCGCAAACTGTACGAGAGATCCTTGCCGTACCCGGCCCCACCCGCCGCCTGGGGCACAACTTTTCCGGATCATCATCCCGGACACGGCTGTCCTGGCGTCGACTTGAGACCGTCGCAGGCCGCCCCGGTCGCGGGACGTGACATCGGCGCCGCACGCCGGACACGGTCCTTGACGGCGCGCGTGACGTCGACGCCGTGCGCGGGACACCGTTCCCAACGGCGCACTCCTTCGCACGCGCGCCCCTCGCACTCCTCCCGCGCCCGTGGCCCACGCGCGCGGACGCCGCCCGCGCCCCCGCCCCACCGGGGGTGGTACGCGCGCGTGCCCCTTCGCGCATGGCAGGATCGGAAGGGCCATGACTGCGCCCACGAAGCCCCCGCACCACAGCCCCGCCGACACCGTCTCCGGCCCGCCCGCCGGAGAGCAGCCGCCCCAGGGAAACACCGACCCGGCAATCGCCGGACGGGCCTCCGGCACACGCCTGCACTCGCCCGTCATCGACTGGTTCGACGACCACGCCCGCGACCTGCCCTGGCGGCGCCCCGAGGCCGGCGCCTGGGGGGTGATGGTCAGCGAATTCATGCTCCAGCAGACGCCGGTCAGCCGCGTCCTGCCGGTCTACGAGCAGTGGCTCGCCCGCTGGCCGCGCCCCGCCGACCTGGCCGCCGAGGCCCCCGGTGAAGCCGTACGCGCGTGGGGCCGGCTCGGCTATCCGCGACGCGCGCTGCGGCTCCACGGCGCCGCGGCGGCCATAACGGAACGGCACGCCGGCGACGTACCGGCGGACCATGCGCAGCTGCTGGCGCTGCCCGGCGTCGGTGAGTACACGGCCGCCGCCGTCGCCTCCTTCGCGTACGGGCAGCGGCATGCCGTCCTGGACACCAACGTCCGCCGGGTGTTCGCGCGCGCCGTCACCGGAGTGCAGTACCCGCCCAACGCCACCACGGCCGCCGAGCGCAAGCTGGCGCGCGCCCTGCTGCCCGAGGACGAGAAGGTCGCCGCGCGGTGGGCCGCCGCCTCCATGGAGCTGGGCGCGCTCGTCTGCACAGCGCGGAACGAGACCTGTCACCGCTGCCCGATCGCCGCCCAGTGCGCCTGGCGGCTCGCGGGCAAGCCGGAACACGACGGGCCTGCGCGGCGCGGCCAGACGTACGCCGGTACGGACCGGCAGGTGCGCGGGAAGCTGCTCGCCGCCCTGAGGGAGGCCCACACGCCTGTGGCGCAGGCGGCACTCGACCGGGTGTGGCACGAGCCGGTGCAACGCGCGCGTGCGCTGGACTCTCTCGTCGCGGACGGTCTGGTGGAACCACTGGCGGGCGGCCTGTACCGGCTGCCGCTCACCTGACGCACAGTCAGTTCACAGTCGGACGGAGACACCAGGGCCGTAACCGGGCTTCTGTCACGGTCGACCGGCGGATGAATCAGCACAAACCGTCAGCATTGGGCCGTCTTCTTTACCCTTGCTCCTCCTCCGTTACACAACCGACGGACAGCCGACTGCTAGCCGCAGGCTGCCTCGGACAGTGCCGTGACAACACCTCCGTAGGTTCCTTCGTGTGCCCGGCAGCCACACGAGGGCCCACAGACCACGAGCAGGAAACCGGCGGACGACAGCCAGCCGGAACGGGGATACGGAGGCGGTTGACCATGGCGCACGGAGAGGTGCTCGAGTTCGAGGAGTACGTCCGCACCCGGCAGGACGCGCTGCTGCGCAGTGCCCGTCGGCTGGTCCCGGACCCGGTGGACGCGCAGGACCTCCTCCAGACCGCCCTGGCACGGACGTACGGGCGCTGGGACGGCATCGCCGACAAGCGACTGGCGGACGCCTATCTGCGCCGGGTCATGATCAACACGCGGACCGAGTGGTGGCGGGCCCGCAAGCTGGAGGAAGTCCCCACCGAGCAGCTGCCGGACGCCAGCGTGCAGGACTCCACCGAGCAGCACGCGGACCGCGCTCTGCTGATGGACGCGATGAAGGTGCTCGCTCCGAAGCAGCGCAGTGTCGTCGTACTGCGACACTGGGAGCAGATGTCCACGGAGGAGACGGCCGCCGCGCTCGGCATGTCGGCCGGTACGGTCAAGAGCACGCTGCACCGGGCGCTCGCCCGGCTCCGCGAGGAGCTGGAAACCCGCGATCTGGACGCACGCGCGCTGGAGCGTGAGGAGCGGGAGCGTTGCACGGCGGCCTGACCGGGGCCGGGCCCTCACCGGCCCGAGGCACATTCCAGGCGGTGATCGCGGCAGTGGCCGTGCTCGCCGCCCTCGGCCTTTTCCTGTCCTCGTGCGCCACCGGCGGCACCGGTGCCCGTGACGAGGGCCCGGCACACGCCGAAGCGGTCACCGGCGCCGCCCCGTCGGGCGCCACCACCGACGTTCCCGACCGCACCGACGCCGTCCAGCTCGTCAAGGACGACCCCGAGGTCTCGGACGAGGTCAAGCGCGAGCTGAAACCGTGCGTCGGCGACGAGTACCCCGTCGACGTCTCCTACGGCGACCTCACCGGAGGCGCCGAGACGGATGTCGTCGTCAACGTGCTGACCTGCGGTGACGCGGTGGGGGTCGGGTCGTACGTGTACCGGGGGACGAGCGGCGGTTACGAGAACGTGTTCAAGGCCGAGGAGCCCCCGGTCTACGCCGAGATCGACCGCGGCGACCTGGTCGTGACCAAGCAGATGTACGAGAGGGGCGACCCCGTCTCCAGCCCCTCCGGTGAGAACGTGAGCACGTACCACTGGGCCGCCGCGGGCCGCTTCGTCAAGGAGTACAGCTGGCACAACGACTACAGCAGCGTCGTCGGTGGGGAGCCGACTCCGGTGCCGGAGACCGGCTGACGGCTCGACGAAGGACTTCTGACGAGAAAATCTTCTCTCTCGTGAACCGTTCGGGCCTCCCGGACCGATGAACCAGTGAACGCACCAGGCGCTCCGGGCGTCCCACCTAGGGACAACCTGACAGCGCACCGACAGACAGAGCGGACACAGGTGCACGGCAGGGCCCCGTACGCACAGAAGACACCGCACAATGCACCGCACATCCAGACACCACCGAGGATCGAGAGCACCGGGATGGCAGACCAGACACACGTCCTGTTCGTCGAGGACGACGACGTCATCCGCGAGGCCACCCAGCTCGCTCTGGAGCGGGACGGCTTCGTGGTCACCGCGATGCCCGACGGCCTCTCCGGCCTGGAGGCGTTCCGGGCGGACCGCCCCGACATCGCCCTGCTGGACGTCATGGTCCCCGGGCTGGACGGCGTGAGTCTGTGCCGGCGCATCCGGGACGAGTCCACCGTGCCGGTGATCATGCTCTCCGCGCGCGCCGACTCCATCGACGTCGTCCTCGGCCTGGAGGCCGGCGCCGACGACTATGTGACCAAGCCGTTCGACGGCGCCGTCCTGGTCGCCCGCATCCGCGCGGTGCTGCGCCGGTTCGGACACGCGGGCGGGCCCGACCGCGGGGACTCGGACTCCTCCGCCGCCGGGGGCGTGCTGGCCTTCGGTGACCTGGAGATCGACACCGAGGGCATGGAGGTGCGCCGGGCCGGGCAGCCGGTAGCGCTCACACCGACCGAGATGCGCCTGCTGCTGGAGTTCTCCTCCGCCCCGGGCACCGTGCTCTCGCGGGACAAGCTGCTCGAGCGGGTGTGGGACTACGGCTGGGGTGGTGACACCCGCGTCGTCGACGTCCATGTGCAGCGGCTGCGGACGAAGATCGGCCAGGACCGTATCGAGACGGTCCGCGGCTTCGGCTACAAACTGAAGGCCTGAGCGGACAGGGGTATGCGGGGGATGTTGCGGCACCTGGTTCCGGCCCGCGTGGAGCGCGTGGGCATCCGCACCGGCCTGCGGTGGAAGCTCAGCGCGGCCATCGCGCTGGTCGGCGCACTCGTGGCGATCGTGCTCAGCCTCGTCGTCCACAACGCCGCGCGGGTGTCCATGCTGGACAACGCCCGTGACCTGGCCGACGAGCGGGTCCGGATCGCCCAGCGCAACTACGAGCTGTCCGGGCGCCCCAACTTCCCCAACATCAAGATCGACGACCAGGGACTGCCCTCGGAGCTGAGGTCCAAGGTCGAGAAGGGGCGCCGGGCCACGTTCGTCTCCGACCGCGGAGGCGGGGCGCCGGACATCTGGGCGGCCGTGCCCGTCAAGGACGGGCACGTTCTCTCCCTGCACACCGGCTTCACCGACCGCAGCACCGACATCCTCAACGACCTCGATCAGGCCCTGGTGATCGGCTCCATCGCGGTCGTCCTCGGCGGCAGCGCGCTCGGCGTGCTGATCGGCGGGCAGCTGTCACGACGGCTGCGCAAAGCGGCGGCCGCGGCGAACCAGGTCGCCAAGGGCGAGACCGACGTGCGGGTGCGGGACGCCATCGGAGGAGTCGTACGGGACGAGACCGACGACCTCGCTTCTGCCGTGGACGCCATGGCGGACGCGCTCCAGCAACGGCTGGAGGCCGAGCGCCGGGTGACCGCCGACATCGCTCACGAGCTGCGCACACCCGTGACCGGGCTGCTGACGGCCGCCGAACTGCTGCCGCCGGGCCGGCCCACCGAGCTGGTCATGGACCGGGCCAAGGCCATGCGCACGCTCGTCGAGGACGTCCTGGAGGTGGCCCGCCTCGACGGAGCCTCCGAGCGTGCCGAGTTGCAGGACATCCTGCTGGGCGAGTTCGTCACCCGGCGGGTGGCGGCCAAGGACCCGGAGGTCGAGGTGCGGGTGGTGCACGAGTCGATGGTCACCACCGACCCGCGGCGCCTGGAGCGCGTCCTGCTGAACCTGCTCACCAACGCCGGCCGGCACGGCAAACCCCCGATCCAGGTCACCGTCGAGGGCCGGGTCATCCGGGTCCGTGACCACGGCCCCGGCTTCCCCAAGGATCTCCTCGCGGAGGGCCCGAGCCGCTTCCGCACCGGCAGCAGCGACCGGGCAGGCCGCGGCCATGGCCTCGGCCTCACCATCGCGGCAGGACAGGCCCGCGTCCTGGGCGCCCGGCTGACGTTCCGCAACGTACGGCTCGCGGGGGCGCCGGAACACATACCGGCCGAGGGCGCCGTAGCCGTCCTGTGGCTGCCGGAACATGCCCCGACGAACACGGGAAGCTATCCGATGCTGCCGTAGGCAAGGGCTGCCCGCTGCCCCCGAGCGACGGGGACCGGCCGTGTGGAAGGGATGGGCGGCCATGGGACCGGCGGCTCCTGGTCCCATGCCGGAGGCCCCCCGGGGCGGACACCGGCCGGGAGGCCTCTCGTACGGCTTGTACGGCTGCTCATCACCATCACGGCGGCAGCTCATACGCAGACGGGGGGTACCGCCGCCCTCGGCCGCCAGCGGCAGTTCCTTCGCGGGGATCAGACGGGCTCGGCCACCGGCGTCTTCGGGGCGGCGGGCTCGTCCGGGGCGCCCTCCGTCTTCGGTTCCGCTCCGCGGAGGGGGACCTCCTTGACGAACACAGCGGCCCCCAGCGCGACCACGGCCACCAGGGCTCCGAGGACGAACGCCGCGTGCGTGCCGTCGGACACCGCGAACTGATAGGCCTCCCGCGCCGGGGCCGGAAGCTTGGCGAGGCTGGCGGCGTCCAGTTGCGCGGACTGCTCGGTGATCTTGGAGCCCAGCGCCCCGGCCCGCTCGGACATGGCGTCCTGGACCCGGTTGTTGAACAGCGCGCCCATGATCGCGACACCGAAGGAGGACCCGAGCGTACGGAAGAGGGTGGCCGAGGAGGACGCGACGCCCATGTCCTTCATCTCGACGCTGTTCTGCGCGACCAGCATGGTGATCTGCATCAGGCAGCCCATGCCGAGGCCGACGACCGCCATGAACACACCCGAGGTGAACCGGGAGGTGCCGGTGTCCATCGTGGACAGCAGGTACAGCCCGACGATCATCAGCGCGCTTCCGACGATCGGGAAGACCTTGTAGCGGCCGCTGCTGGTCGTGATCCGGCCGGCGACCATCGACGTCACGAGCATCGCGCCGAGCATCGGCAGGAGCAGCAGGCCGGAGTTGGTCGCCGAGGCGCCCTGCACCGACTGCTGGTACAGCGGCAGGAACAGGGTGGCGCCGAACATCACGAAGCCGGTGATGAAGCCGATGACGGCCATCAGCGTGAAGTTGCGGCTGCGGAAGATGTGCAGCGGCAGGATCGGCTCGACGGCCCTGGTCTGCCAGAAGACGAACCCGACGAGCGTGGCGACACCGATGCCGATCAGCTCCATGATCCGCGCGGAGGACCAGGCGTACTCCGTGCCGCCCCAAGTGGTGACCAGCACGATGGAGGTGATGCCGATGGTGAGCAGTCCGGCGCCCAGATAGTCGATGCGCGCCTGGGACCGCTTCTTCGGCAGGTGCAGGACGGCGGTGATGAGCCCGAGGGCCACCACCCCGAGCGGCAGGTTGATGTAGAAGGCCCAGCGCCAGCCCCAGTGGTCGGTGATGGTGCCGCCGACGAGCGGTCCGCCGATCATGGCGATCGCCATCACGCCGGCCATCATGCCCTGGTACTTGCCGCGTTCGCGCGGCGGGACGAGGTCGCCGATGATCGCCATGACGCCGACCATCAGACCGCCGGCGCCGAGCCCCTGCACGGCACGGAATCCGATCAGCTGCCCCATGTCCTGGGCCATGCCGCTCAGTACCGAGCCGGCCAGGAAGATGACGATCGAGGTGAGGAAGGCGCCCTTGCGCCCGTACATGTCGCCGAGCTTGCCCCAGATCGGCGTGGAGGCGGCGGTGGCGAGGGTGTACGAGGTCACCACCCACGACAGGTGTTCCAGGCCGCCGAGGTCGCCGACAATCGTCGGCATCGCGGTGCCCACGATCATGTTGTCGAGCATCGCGAGCATCATCGTGATCATCAGCGCGAGGATCACGACCCGTACGCTCTGCTGCTTGTTGCCCCGTGCGCCGGCGTCCGGCTCCACGGTTCGTGCGTCCGCCATCGTTTCCCACTCCCCCAGGCCGCCACTTACTTGCCGACCGGCTAGTTGACTACACTGGGAAAGTAGACTCGCGACTAGCCGGGCGTCAAGTAAGTTCCAACCGGGCAGAAGGTAAGCGTTCTTACCTTCAAGGCACCCGCTTTCGCGGCGACGCGAGGAGTACGAGGATGGACGTCACCATGGACGGCACCAAGCAGCGACGCCGCGGCAACACCCGCCAGCGCATCCAGGACGTGGCACTCGACCTCTTCGCCGAGCAGGGCTACGAGAAGACCTCGCTCCGTGAGATCGCGGAGCAGCTGGACGTCACGAAGGCGGCCCTGTACTACCACTTCAAGACCAAGGAAGAAATCATCGTCAGCATCTTCACGGATCTGACGAAACCGATCGAGGACCTGATCGAGTGGGGCCGGGGCCAGCCGCACACCCTGGACACCAAGCAGGAACTCCTGCGGCGCTACAGCCGGGCGCTCAACGAGGCGGCCCCGTTCTTCCGGTTCATGCAGGAGAACCAGGCGACGGTCCGCGAGCTGCAGATCGGCGAGTCCTTCAAGGACCGCATGCGCGGGCTGCGCGACATCGTCATCGACCCGGACGCCCCCCTCGCCGACCAGGTCCGCTGCGTCAGCGCCATCTTCACGCTGCACGCCGGCATGTTCTTCCTGCACGACCTCGAAGGCGACCCCGGGGACAAGCGCGAAGCTGTCCTCGAGGTCGCCATCGATCTGATCACCCAAGCCCATCAGGGCTCGCAGCCGTCGTCCTGACGGCCGGCGTGGATCACCGTCGTCAGACGGTGACACCCTTGCCGCGCAGGAACTTCACCGGGTCGATCGCCGAACCGTAGTTGGCGGTGGTCCGGATCTCGAAGTGCAGGTGCGGGCCGCTGGAGTTTCCGGTGCTGCCGGAGAGGGCTATGCGCTGACCGGTCTTGACGATCTGGCCGATCTTCACGTTGATCTTCGAGAGGTGCGCGTACTGGGAGTACACGCCGTTGGAGTGCTTGATGACGACGGCGTTGCCGTAGGCGGGGCCGTCACCGGCGCCGTTGCCGCCGGCCTTGACGACCTTGCCGCCGTGGGCGGCGAGGACCTTGGTGCCGGTCGCCACGGCGTAGTCCTGGCCGCTGTGGGTGGAGTTCCACATGTTGCCGGCCTGGGCGAAGCTGGCGGACAGCTTGTACTTCTTCACCGGGTCGACCCAGGAGGCCGCCTTGGCCTTCTTGGCGACCGACACGGCGGTCGCGGCCGTGGGTGCCGCCGTCTGAGCCTGGGGCGTGACAGCGGACGCCACTCCGGACCCCAGCACGACCGTGGCGCCGAGAGCGGCGGCGCCGACGGCCACGCGGGTGCGGCGCTGGGACGTACGGGAAGAACGGAACGGGACGCGCTTGAACATCGAAACCTCATGGGGCCGGGGACAGAGAGAACCACCTGACGTACGGACGTCCGCCG
This sequence comes from Streptomyces sp. ID05-39B, assembly GCF_033794725.1. Lineage (NCBI taxonomy): Bacteria > Bacillati > Actinomycetota > Actinomycetes > Kitasatosporales > Streptomycetaceae > Streptomyces > Streptomyces sp. ID05-39B. Next base: position 13,764 of record NZ_JARGEF010000147.1, read on the forward strand.
GATGGCCATCCCTTGGTAACCCGGCGGCCCGCATTGCCCCAAACGTGTGATGTACGACGGAAGCTAGTAGTCCGCCCCAAAACGGCACACTTCTTGACAGTCCGCCCTATCGACCGCGTTCACCCCCGGTCCACGCGGGAGGCCTGCCATGCAGAAGGGTTCCGGCGCTTACGTCCCTTTCGCCCGAATCGCCCTCGCCACTATTCCGCCTAGTACGTGACGTAACTCCTGTGCGCCATGTCACCGGCCGCCCCGCGTACGGCACTTCAGAATGTGACGGCGCCTACTTGCCTGACGCCGCAGGCACTTGTGACCCGCGTCACGAAGTGTGCACGGGGGTGTGACCGGGCTCTCATGGCCATCTACCGTCCAGTAACCCGCTGGTTCCCCTCAGGCCATCCCTACCGATGAGCATGCCCACGACACCCGCAGCGCTTGGACGCGAGAGGACCCCCACACCATGACCAAAGGCACCTGGACGCGCCGTATAGGCATGACCGCCGTGGCGACGGCCGCCATCACCGCGATGGCGGTCCCGGCCGGCGCCCAGGCCGCGACGGCCACCGCCACCGCCGCCACCGCCACCGCCGCCGCGGAGGACGTCGACTACAACACCTGGCAGGCGGACTGCCTGGCCGTGATGAACCAGGCCCTGCCCTATCTGAAGCAGCGCATCGCCGCCGGGAAGCCGGGTGAGAAGCAGGCCCTGGTGCTCGACATCGACAACACCACCCTCGAGACGGACTTCGGCTTCAGCTACCCGCAGCCGGCCAACAAGCCGGTCCTCGACGTCGCCAGGTACGCCCAGGAGCACGGCGTCTCCCTCTTCTTCGTCACGGCCCGCCCCGGCATCATCTCGGGCGTGACCGACTACAACCTCAAGTACGCCGGCTACAAGGTCTCCGGCCTCCACGTGCGCGGCCTGTTCGACCTCTTCAAGGACGTCGCCGCCTACAAGACCGCCCAGCGCGTGAACATCGAGTCCAAGGGCTACACGATCATCGGGAACATCGGCAACAGCGCCACCGACCTGTCGGGCGGCCACGCCGAGAAGACGTTCAAGCTGCCGGACTACGACGGGCAGCTGTCCTGACGAGCGCAGCAGAAAGGGCCGCCCCGGGACTGATGTCCCGGGGCGGCCCCATTTCTTGCTTTGCTCAGCCCCCGAAGGGTCAGGCGTCCTTGCTCAGGTTCGGACCCGCGCCGCCGGCCGCCTGCTCGATCGGCGGGACGTCCGGCAGGGCCGCCTTCTCCTCACCCCGGAAGGTGAAGGTCTGGGCCTCGCCCTCGCCCTCGGTGTCCACGACCACGATGTGACCGGGGCGCAGCTCGCCGAAGAGGATCTTCTCCGAGAGCGTGTCCTCGATCTCGCGCTGGATGGTGCGACGCAGAGGACGCGCACCCAGCACCGGGTCGTAACCCTTCTTGGACAGCAGTTCCTTGGCGGACTGGGAGAGCTCGATGCCCATGTCCCGGTCCTTGAGGCGCTCGTCCACCTTGCCGACCATCAGGTCGACGATCTGGAGGATGTCCGCCTGGGTCAGCTGCGGGAAGACGACGACGTCGTCGACACGGTTGAGGAACTCGGGCCGGAAGTGCTGCTTCAGCTCGTCCGAGACCTTGTTCTTCATGCGCTCGTAGTTGGACTTCGTGTCACCCGCGGCGGCGAAGCCGAGGTTGAAGCCCTTCGAGATGTCCCGCGTGCCGAGGTTGGTCGTCATGATGATGACCGTGTTCTTGAAGTCCACGACCCGGCCCTGGGAGTCGGTCAGGCGACCGTCCTCCAGGATCTGCAGCAGCGAGTTGAAGATGTCCGGGTGGGCCTTCTCCACCTCGTCGAAGAGGACGACGGAGAACGGCTTGCGGCGGACCTTCTCGGTCAGCTGGCCACCCTCTTCGTAACCCACGTATCCGGGCGGGGAACCGAAGAGACGCGACACCGTGTGCTTCTCGCTGAACTCCGACATGTCGAGGGAGATCAGCGCGTCCTCGTCGCCGAAGAGGAACTCGGCGAGCGCCTTGGACAGCTCGGTCTTACCGACACCGGACGGGCCGGCGAAGATGAACGAGCCACCGGGACGCTTCGGGTCCTTGAGGCCGGCACGCGTACGACGGATCGCCTTCGAGAGCGCCTTGACGGCGTCCTTCTGGCCGATGACCCGCTTGTGGAGCTCGTCCTCCATGCGCAGCAGACGCGAGGACTCCTCCTCGGTCAGCTTGAAGACCGGGATGCCGGTGGCGGTCGCGAGGACCTCGGCGATCAGCTCGCCGTCGACCTCGGCGACGACGTCCATGTCGCCGGCCTTCCACTCCTTCTCCCGCTTGGCCTTGGCGGCCAGGAGCTGCTTCTCCTTGTCGCGGAGAGAGGCGGCCTTCTCGAAGTCCTGCGAGTCGATCGCGGACTCCTTGTCACGGCGGACGCCGGCGATCTTCTCGTCGAACTCACGCAGGTCCGGCGGCGCGGTCATCCGGCGGATGCGCATCCGGGAACCGGCCTCGTCGATCAGGTCGATCGCCTTGTCGGGCAGGAAGCGGTCCGAGATGTACCGGTCGGCCAGGGTGGCGGCCTGGACCAGCGCCTCGTCCGTGATGGAGACGCGGTGGTGCGCCTCGTACCGGTCGCGCAGACCCTTGAGGATCTCGATCGTGTGCGGCAGCGACGGCTCCGCGACCTGGATGGGCTGGAAGCGACGCTCAAGGGCCGCATCCTTCTCCAGGTGCTTGCGGTACTCGTCCAGCGTGGTCGCACCGATGGTCTGCAGCTCACCGCGGGCCAGCATCGGCTTCAGGATCGAAGCGGCGTCGATGGCGCCTTCGGCGGCACCCGCACCCACGAGCGTGTGCAGCTCGTCGATGAACAGGATGATGTCGCCGCGGGTGCGGATCTCCTTGAGGACCTTCTTCAGGCGCTCCTCGAAGTCACCGCGGTAGCGGGAGCCGGCGACCAGCGCGCCGAGGTCCAGGGTGTAGAGGTGCTTGTCCTTGAGGGTCTCGGGCACCTCGCCCTTGACGATGGCCTGGGCGAGACCCTCGACGACGGCGGTCTTGCCGACGCCGGGCTCACCGATCAGGACCGGGTTGTTCTTGGTACGGCGGGACAGCACCTGCATGACCCGCTCGATCTCCTTCTCGCGCCCGATGACCGGGTCGAGCTTGGACTCACGAGCGGCCTGGGTGAGGTTCCGGCCGAACTGGTCGAGGACCAGGGACGTCGAGGGGGTGCCCTCGGCAGGACCGCCACTGGCGCCGGCGGTCTCCTTGCCCTGGTAACCGGAGAGCAGCTGGATGACCTGCTGCCGCACACGGTTGAGATCTGCGCCCAGCTTGACCAGGACCTGGGCGGCGACGCCCTCGCCCTCACGGATCAGGCCGAGCAGGATGTGCTCCGTGCCGATGTAGTTGTGGCCGAGCTGAAGGGCCTCGCGGAGCGACAGCTCCAGGACCTTCTTGGCACGGGGGGTGAAGGGGATGTGCCCGGACGGGGCCTGCTGCCCCTGCCCGATGATCTCCTCCACCTGCTGGCGGACCGCCTCGAGCGAAATCCCGAGGCTCTCAAGGGCCTTGGCGGCGACACCCTCACCCTCGTGGATCAGGCCCAGGAGGATGTGCTCGGTGCCGATGTAGTTGTGGTTGAGCATCCGGGCTTCTTCCTGAGCCAGGACGACAACCCGCCGCGCGCGGTCGGTGAACCTCTCGAACATCGTTAATCGCTCCTCAGAGCGGTCAGGCAGTGGGGGGAACTTCCCCTCCCTGTCCTTCCGCAGCTTAGTCCCGCAAGCGGGGACCGCTCATTCCAACTGCCGACACCGTCGATGGCCTCCTGACCCCGAACGCCGACATCTGCTCCAACCCGATGGTGCGAGACGATGTTCCCGCAGGCCAGACAGTTACCCCTGTCGCCAGTACGCCGATGGCGAACGTGAGACCGCTGTTTCCTGCGTGTCGCCCCCTCCCACTAGGGATGTCTTACCCGCTGGGACTGACACTCCATGCCGTGAGCACCCGATCCCTCCGCTACGGGCGAACAACCTTGCGCCTCCCGGCACCCCCGCACGCCCCCCTTCCCGCCACCGTGCGCACCTGGCGGGACACTCAGCGTAACTCGGGGGCCTTCCGCACTGTTGCACTCGGCATGGTTGGCTCCGTGCCCTCGGCCGCGTTCCCGGTCGTCCCCCCGGCTGTCCCTGCGGACGTCTTCGCGGCATCCCCGGTCCCCTTCCCTCGCAGGCCGCTCGATCCGGACCGTCCGGCCGAGAGCCTCCGCGGCTGGTACGAGAACGAACTGGGGTGGCCGACGGTGCCCGGAGATCCCGTACGGCTTTTGGCGGGTGTGCGCTTCGACGTGCTGGACGTGCCGGCCGAGGCGGGTCGCGCGGCGCTGCGGCATCTTGCGCCGGGCTCTCCGGTGGCCGTGCGGGGCGACCGGATGCGGTTGCTGGTGGCGGCGGGGAGCGCGGAGGAGCTGCCGGGGATCCTGCGGTGGCTGGAGTGGGACGCGCTGCCGCTGGATCTGGCGGCGACCGGCGCGGGCGGGGCCGTCGAGGCGCCTCTGCCGCCGGGCGGCCGGGTGCGGGCCGCGACAGCGCTGCAGGGGGCCGCCGTGTGGGTGCGGCCCCCCGTGGGAGGGTGCGAGATCGAGGCCTCGCTGCCGACGGTGTCGACCCTGGGGGGCGTTGGGGGCGCCCCCGACCTGGTGCGGCTGGTGGACACGCTGGCGACGCACTGTCACCGTGTCCGTCTGCGACGTGCCTGCGCTCAGCCGTTGGCCTTCTCGTAGGCCTCGCGAATGGTCGCGGGAACACGGCCACGGTCGTTGACCTCGTAACCGTTCTCCTTCGCCCAGGCGCGGATCTGCGCGGTGTCCTGGCTGCCACCGACAGCGGCGCGGGCCTTTCCGCGTCCGCCCGAAGCACGGCCCCCGGTACGCCGGCCACCCTTCACATAGGGGTCGAGAAGGCTGCGCAGCTTGTCCGCATTGGCAGTCGTGAGATCGATCTCGTATGTCTTGCCGTCAAGCGCGAACGTCACGGTCTCGTCGGCCTCGCCGCCGTCGAGGTCGTCGACAAGAAGGACCTGAACCTTCTGTGCCACCGGATTTCCTTTCATCGATAACGTGAGGGCCGGGGGTCTACGGCGTTCCGCCGTTTCGCCGCCCCCTGTTATATGCAGTACTGCAGTACGTCGGAAAGCAAACCGCTTTTGCTGAGAAAACACAAACCCTCGGGAGAGACCGGCTGCCCGTACACCGCACGGAAACGTGCGCGTTTCGGACATAGGGCACCTGGGCAAGGCGGCTCGACCGGAATGGGACTCGGCGATCACAGATGCAGAAGCATCCGACTGTTGCCCAAGGTGTTCGGTTTCACTCGTTCGAGACCGAGGAACTCCGCGACGCCCTCGTCATAGGAACGGAGCAGCTCTGTGTAGACATCGGTGTCGACGGGTGTCTCGCCGATCTCCACGAAGCCGTGCTTGCCGAAGAAGTCGACTTCGAAGGTCAGACAGAAAACCCGGCGAACCCCGAGCCAGCGGGCAGTCTGCACCAACTTCTCCAACAACTGGTGACCGACGCCGGCGCCCTTCAGACCGGGCTTCACCGCGAGCGTGCGGACTTCCGCGAGGTCCTCCCACATCACGTGCAGGGCACCGCAGCCGACGACCTCGGCGTTGTCGTCGCGTTCGGCGACCCAGAACTCCTGGATGTCCTCGTAAAGGGTCACCGTCGCTTTGTCGAGCAGGATGCCCCCACGGACGTACGCGTCAAGGAGGCGGCGTACGGCGGGAACATCGCTGGTCCGGGCCCGGCGGACGGTGATGGCTTTAGCGCTGACTTCAGGGCTCTGTGCTGACATGAGCGGACGCTATCGCCCGTCGGTCTCCGTCGCCGACCCGGGGTTCTCCCGTGGACTCTCCGCTTCCGGGCGTTCGGAAGTTTCGGGTCCCTGGACGATCCGTACCGCATCGCGCAGGGCATGGCGCTGTTCGTCGCTCATCATCCCGAAGAAGGCGACGAGAGCGGCGGCGGGGTTGTCGCTCTGCGTCCAGGCCTCGTTCATCAGGGCGGCGGCGTAGGCGGCGCGTGTGGAGACGGCCTCATATCGATAGGCCCGGCCTTCCGCCTCACGGCGCACCCAGCCCTTCTGATGGAGATTGTCCAAAACGGTCATCACCGTGGTGTAGGCGATGGACCGTTCCTGCTGAAGGTCTTCCAGGACTTCTCGAACGGTGACCGGGCGGTTCCACTTCCACACCCGCGTCATGACCGCGTCTTCGAGTTCTCCCAATGGGCGAGGCACAACTCAGAACAATAGTGGGAGATCACGCCGATCGCGTGCCGGACGGGCAGATTCCTCCGCAAACACGAACAAAAGGGGCGCACAGCACCCAGGATGGGAGCCGTACGCCCCGGAGGGCGCGCGGGGGAGGCGGGGCCCTCGGAGGTCAGGCCTCGGTGTTCGCTGCGGACTGGCGCGTGCTGTCCGCGCGCGCGAGGGCCGCGTCGACGGCCGCGTCCTCCTTGGCCTTGTTGCTGCCGCCCTGGGTCTTCACGATCACCCTGATCAGGCCGATGAAGAAGACGGCCATGACGACGGGGGGCAGCAGCGCGGAGACATAGTCCATGGATCCAGGGTAGCCAGGGAGGAACGGGACATCGGGCAGGGGTGCGGTACGGCG
>NZ_JARGEF010000148.1:0-20293 GCF_033794725.1 Streptomyces sp. ID05-39B
GGGGTCCTCTGGGGAGACCGACGGCCCGGACGGTGACGTCGTCGAGCTGATCCGGTCGGTCAACGGGCCCGTGCGCGATCTCGCGTTCTCTCCGGACGGGGCCTGGCTGACCTGGTCTCATCCGGGGATCGGGCGGTCGCTGCGGCAGATCAAGATGGCCCGGATCCCGGGGCTCGGCACGGGCGGCGGACCAGGCCGCGGACCGGGCGATGGAACGGGCGCGGGCGCAGGCGCGGGCGTCGACGGACTGATCGTCGACGTCACGAACGGCCGCTTCGAGGACGAGAACCCGGTCTTCACCCGCGACGGCCGCTACCTCGCCTTCCTCTCCTGGCGCGGCTTCGACCCGGTGTACGACGTCCACACCGGCGACCTCTCCTTCCCCCTCGGCTGCCGGCCCTACCTGGTGCCGCTGAACTCCGCGACCCCGTCCCCCTTCGCCCTCACCCCCGAGGGACGGCCGGCCGCGGGCGGGCTGGACCCGGTCGAGGACGAGGGCGGCGACGGCACGGTGATCGTCGAGGTCGAGGGCCTGGCCAGCCGGGTGACACCGTTCCCGGTGACCGCCTCCAAGTACTCGGCGCTGTTCCCGGTCGCGGGCGGCGGCCTGGTCTGGCTGCGCTGGCCGATCTCCGGGGCGCTCGGCGAGACCTTCGCCAACCCGGACGACACCAGCGGGCGGCCGACGCTGGAGCACTTCCACCTGGGCAAGGCCAAGAAGTCCGAACTCGTCGGCCACCTCGACTGGTTCGCGGTCAGCGGCGACGGCAGCCGGCTCGTCGTCGTCGACGAGGGCGAGCTGCGCGCGGTGCCCTCCACCGAGTCCGGCGACGCCGACTCCACCGTCTGGATCGACCTGCGCCGCATCCTCCACGAGGTCGACCCCGGTGCCGAGTGGCGGCAGGCCTACGCGGAGGCGGGCCGGCTCATCCGCGCCTACTTCTGGGACCCGGGGATGTGCGGCATCGACTGGGACGCGGTCCTCGACCAGTACCGGCCCCTGGTCGAACGGGTCGCCTCCCCCGACGAGTTCGCCGACCTGCTCCGTGAGGTCCTCGGCGAACTCGGCACCTCCCACGCCTACGTCACCGCCGCCCGCCGCAACGAGGGCCCGCCCCACTACCAGCGCCGGCAGGGCCTCCTCGGCGCCAACCTCGTGTGCAGGGACGGCCGCTGGACGGTCAGGCGGATCCTGCCCGGCGACTCCTCCGACTCCAAGGCACGCTCACCGCTGGCCGGCACCGGCATCCGCGAGGGCGCGGTCCTCACCCATGTCGACGGCCGGCCGGTGGACCCGGTCACCGGCCCCTACCCGCTGCTGGCGGGAGCGGGCGGTACGACCGTGGAGCTGACGTTCACCCCCGCCGAGGGCCGGCAGGGGCGGCCCCGGCGGGTCGCCGTCGTCCCCCTCCTCGACGAACGGCCCCTGCGCTACCAGGACTGGGTCGCCAAACGCCGGGAGGTCGTACGGGAGTTGAGCGGCGGCCGGTGCGGCTATCTGCACATCCCCGACATGGGCGGCTCCGGCTGGGCCCAGTTCAACCGCGACCTGCGGATGGAGATGTCCCGGCCCGCGCTGATCGTGGACGTCCGCGGCAACGCGGGCGGGCACATCAGCGAACTCGTCGTGGAGAAACTCACCCGCACCATCCTCGGCTGGGACCTCACCCGCGACGCCCAGCCCGTGTCCTACGCCTCCGACGCACCCCGCGGGCCCGTCGTCGCCCTCGCCGACGAGGCGACCTCCTCCGACGGCGACATGATCACGGCCGCGTTCAAGCTGCTGAAACTCGGCCCCGTCGTGGGGCAGCGGACCTGGGGCGGGGTCGTCGGCATGACCGGACGGCACCGGCTCGGCGACGGGTCGGTCATCACCGTACCGATGAACGCGGCCTGGTTCGACGCGTACGGGTGGTCCGTGGAGAACCACGGAGTCGCCCCCGACCTGGAGATCCTGCGGACCCCGCTCGACTGGGCGGAGGGACGGCACGCCCAGCTCGACGACGCGGTGTCGTTGGCGCTGGCCCTGCTGGAAACGGAGCCCCCGGCGTCTCCGCCGAGCCTCGCCGACGTCCCTGACCGGTCCCGTCCTCGGCTGCCCCCGCGGGGGCTTTGAGGGCGCGTTGCCGGGTGCGGCCCGGTGGGGGCCGGCCGGGCAGCTCCCCGCGCCCCTGGGTGAGCTGTCCAGCCGCATGTCCGCATGTCCGCATGTCCGCATGGTCGCCGGGTGCCCTCTTGGGCCGACGGCGCCGCAACTCCCCAAGGGGCGCGGGGAACTGCGCGTCCAGCCCACCACCACCCGCACCCGACAACGCGCCCCCCGGCAGGCACACGAACGCGGGGTGCCCCCCATAACGGAGGGCACCCCTCTGCGCTCGAGCCCAGCGGCAGCGTTACCGCATCGACTCGGGGTCGAAGTCCGCGTCGTAGCGGTCCTCCTCCTCACGAGCCGTGCGCTGCGGGTCCTGCTCGCGACGCTGCGGGTCCTGCTCGCGGCGCTGCGGGTCCTGGCCGCGCTCACGCTCGCCCGGCTGACGCCCGCGCTCCTTGGCCTGTTCCTTCGTCTGGTCCATCTTCTGCTTGGCCTTGTCCTGCCACTGCTCGGCCTGGTCCTGGAACTTGTCCTTCATACCCATGTGGGTTCACTCCCGAATGAGGGTGAGGGGGATTGGCCCTTGGTCGGGCCTCGACCAGATTCACACGGCAGGACATTCCGCGCATTTCGATCAACTACGCTGCGTAGCGCGGGCCTGTTCGTCGGCCGCGCCACCCGCTCCGACCAGGCCCGTCCGCATGCCCCGCAGCCGGGGCTCGAACCGCTTCATCTCCCGTTGCCCGACGGTCCCGATGAGCGCGGGCAGATATCCGCGGACCCCCTGCATGCCGCGCAGCCACCACTGCCCGTACACGTGCGGGGAACGGCGCTCGATCCCGGCGACGATCCGGTCCACGGCCGGGCCGAGCGGGTACGTCTTGTTCGACGGCCAGGGCAGCCGCTGCCGCAACTCCCGCATCACGTCCTCCTGGTCGGCGCCGCGCACCATGTCGGTGTCGGTCCAGGACAGGTAACCGACGCCCACCCGTACGCCCTTGTGGCCGACCTCGCCGCGCAGGCTGTGCGCGTACGCCTCCACGCCCGACTTGGAGGCGCAGTACGCCGTCATCATCGGGGCCGGGGTGATCGCCGCGAGGGAGGCGATCTGGAGGAGGTAGCCGCGGCTCTCCATGAGGGCCGGCAGGAAGGCGCGGGCGGTGACGGCCGAGCCGATGAGGTTGACCTCGATGACCCGTCGCCAGGCGTCCGGGTCGGAGTCGACGAACGGGCCGCCGCTGGCCACGCCCGCGTTGGCGACCACGATGTCCACCTTGCCGAAGCGTTCCTTCACCTCCTGGGCGACCCGGGCCATCGCGACATGGTCGGTGACGTCGGCGTACCAGTGGCCGCTGTCGCCGTGCAGCCGCTCCGCGACCTGCTTGAGCGCGTCCGGCTCCAGACCGACCAGCGCGACGGTCGCCCCCCGTGCGGAGAGCTTGCGGGCGAGGAGTTCGCCGACGCCCCGCGCGGCGCCGGTGACGACCGCGACCTGTCCTTCGAGGCTGACCTTGGTCATGCGCCCTCCTTCGTGGCTATGTGGGTGGTGACGAGGTCCCGGATCGTGCCGGTGACCAGCTCCGGGGCCTCCACCGGCGTCATGTGGCCGAGGCCGGGCAGTTCCGTGAGGCCGACGCACCGCGGCAGCGCCTCGGCGATCCGGCGGGAGTGCACGGGCGGGGTCATCCGGTCCGCCGAGCCCACGATCACCGCCGCCGGTACCCGCAACTCCCGTACGGCGTGGTCGAGATCGAGCAGGTGAAGGACGTTCGACCAGGCGTGCCGGACCCGGCGCGGGCAGGCGTGCACGATCCGCGCGCAGGCCTCCACCATGTGCGGCGCCGAACCGGCGCCCATGGTGGCGTACTTGAGGATCCGGCGGGCGACGGGCGTGACCGGGCCGAGGGGCGCCCGTGAGCCGAGGATGTGCCCGGTCAGCCAGGTCCGCAGCCTGCCCGCCCGGATCGGTACGACGGTGGACTCGGCGACCAGCCGCGAACTGCCCGTGCTGCACAGCAGGACGGCCGCCGCGTGGTCCCGGAACGCGGGCCGGGCGGAGGCGGCCATGATGGTCATGCCGCCCATGGAGTGCCCGGCGATCACGGCCTTCTCGCCCGGCGCGAGCGTCGCGGTGAGGACGGCTTCGAGGTCGTCGGCGAGCAGGTCGGCACTGCACGCCGGGCTCGCCGGGGTCCGGCCGTGGCCGCGCTGGTCGTAGGCGATGACCCGGTGGTCGGCGGACAGGGCGCGTATCTGCGCCGCCCAGAAGGCCGTCGAGCAGGTCCAGCCGTGCGCGAGGACGACCGCCGGGGCGTTGCCGGGGGCGCTGTCCGGGGCATTGTCCGGGCCGTGCACCTCGACGTGCAGTGCGGTGCCGTCGGCGGAACGGGCGGTCAGGACGCGGGTGGGGACGGGCGCGGCGTACGCGCCGGGGGCGAGGGTGGTCGTCACGCGGTCACCTCAGGGCGCTCGGCACGGTCGGCGGTCTCCCCGGCGGCCGGGGCCTCCTTGGCAGCCGAGGCGTCCTCGGCGGCTGAGGCCTCCCTGGCAGCCGGGGCGTCCTGGTTGGCCGGGGCGCGCAGGACCTCGTACTCGGCGAGGTCCACCCGCCGGGTCGCGCGGCGGAACTCGCTCGTGGTGCCCGGCCAGATGGTGGTGTTGCGGCCGCCCGCGTCCAGGTACCAGCTGGTGCAGCCGCCGGTGTTCCACACCGTGCGCGTCATACGGTCCTGCACCCGCCGGTTCCAGGCGTGCACGGCGCTCGGGCGTGCGTCGAGGGCCGCCCGGCCTCCGAGGACGTCGAGCTGGCGGAGGTAGTCGGCCATGTAGTTCAGCTGGGACTCGATCATGAGGATCATGGAGGAGTTCCCGAGGCCGGTGTTGGGGCCGATGATCGTCATCCAGTTGGGGAAGCCGGCGGCGGCGGCGCCGCGCAGCGACTCCATGCCCTCCTTCCAGCTCTCCGCGAGGGTCCGCCCGTCCGCGCCGACGACCCGCTCGGCGATCGGCATGTCCGTGACGCGGAAACCGGTGCCGAAGACGATCGCGTCGACCTCGGCCTCGCTGCCGTCGGCGGCGACCAGGGTGTTTCCGCGGATCTCGCGCAGCCCGCTCGCCACGACGTCCACATTCGGGCGGGTGAGCGCCGGGTAGTACTCGCTGGACAGCAGGATCCGCTTGCAGCCGATGCGGTAGTCCGGGGTGAGCTTGGCGCGCAGGGCCGGGTCCTTGACCGCGCGGGCCATGTTCGCCTTGGCGAGCCGCTCGACGAAGCCGAGTTCGTTGGGGTGCTTGGTGAAGGCCTGCACCTGGAGTTCGCGGATGCCCCACAGCAGCCCGCGGCGGGCCTGCGTGGTGAACGGCACCTGTTTGTGCAGCCAGCGCTCGGCGCCGCTGATCGCCCGGTCGACGCGGGGCATCACCCACGGCGGGGTGCGCTGGAAGAGGGTGAGGCCGGCGACCTTCGGCTGGATCGCGGGCACGATCTGGATGGCCGAGGCGCCGGTGCCGACCATGGCGACGCGCTTGCCGGTGAGGTCGTAGTCGTGGTCCCAGCGGGCGGAGTGGAAGACCTTGCCGGGGAACGACTCCAGGCCGGGGATCTCGGGGATCTTCGGATCGGACAGCGGCCCGGTGGCGGACACCACGACGTCGGCGGAGAGCGGACCGCTCGCGGTCTCGATGTCCCAGCGCAGCAGCGCCGGGTCCCAGGCCATGCGCTTGACCTCGGAGTCGAAGCGGATGTGCGGGCGCAGCCGGAAGACGTCCGCGACATGCTCCAGGTAGGCGCGGATGTGCTCCTGCCCGGAGAAGGTGCGCGGCCAGTCGGGGTTGGGCGCGAAGGAGAAGGAGTACAGGTGGGACGGCACGTCACAGGCGCACCCGGGGTAGCTGTTGTCCCGCCAGGTGCCGCCGACGCCGCTCGCCCGCTCCAGGACGACGAAGTCGGTGATCCCCTCCCGGCGCAGCCGCACCGCGGCCCCCAGTCCGCCGAATCCGGACCCGATCACCGCCACCCGCACATGCTTGTGCTCGTGCTCCGCCATCCCGACGCCTCCTTGCCTCGCGACACACTTCGCTGCGACCGCGCCAGTGAACACTGGCGCAATCGGAGCGTAGAGCAGCACCGTACTGATGGGTAGGGGCCGGGGGAGGGAAAGTTACTGACGGTACGACATAGGCTTCCCGGGTGACCGACACGCGGGAGTACCGGACGGAGGAACTGGCCAGGGAGGCCGGCATCACGGTGCGCACCCTGCGCTTCTACCGTGAGCGCAAACTGCTCGCGCCACCCCGGCGCGAGGGCCGCATCGCCTGGTACGACGACCATCACCTGGCCCGCCTGCGCACGATCGCGGCGCTGCTGGAGCGCGGCCACACCCTCACCGGCATCGCCGAACTGGCCGACGCCCTCGACCACGGCCGCGACGTCGCCGACCTGCTCGGCGTCGGCGGCCCCACCGAGGAGGAGCCGATCCACCTCACCCCCGAGGAACTCGCCGCCCGCTTCGAGGGCCAGGTCACCCCGGAGAACCTCGCCGCCGCCCTCGACCTCGGCTACCTGGCCACCGACGGCGACGAGATCGTCCACATCAGCCGCCGTCTGCTGGACGTCTCCGCCGCCCTGGTCCGCGAGGGCATCCCCCTCGCCGAGGTCCTCACCGCCGGCGCCCGCGTCCGCGACCACGCCGACGCCCTCGCCGAACTCTTCACCGCCGTGATCCTCCGCCACGCGGGCGAGGAGGCCCTGCCCCGCCTGCGCCCGCTGGCACGCAGCGTGGTGGAGGCGGAGCTTTCGCTGGCGCTGGACCGGCGGTTGCGGCGGGTTCAGCGGTCGTAGGCCGCGGCTTTTCGTCGCGGCTCACTTGGCTTCGGACGGCTCGGCTGTCAGACGTCGTACACCACCGTGACGGGCGCGTGGTCCGACCAGCGCTCGTCGTGCGTGGCCGCCCGCTCGACGAGGCCCTTCACGGCCTTGGCCGCGAGGCCGGGGGTCGACACGTGGAGATCGATCCTCCATCCCGAGTCGTTGTCGAAGGCCCGCCCCCGGTACGACCACCACGTGTACGGCCCCGCCACGTCCGGGTGGAGGGCGCGCACCACGTCGACGTAACCGCCCGCCTCGGGCGTGAGGACCTGGGTCAGCCACTCGCGCTCCTCGGGGAGGAAGCCGGAGTTCTTGGTGTTGGAGCGCCAGTTCTTCAGGTCGGCCTGCTGGTGGGCGATGTTCCAGTCGCCGCAGACCAGGACCTGGCGGCCGTCGGCGGCGGCGCGTTCGCGGAGGGTCTTGAGGTAGGCGAGGAACTCGTCCATGAAGCGGACCTTCTCGTCCTGGCGGTCGGTGCCGACCTCACCGGAGGGGAGATAGAGGGAGGCGACCGTCACACCCGGCAGGTCGGCCTCGACGTAGCGGCCGCTCGTGTCGAACTCGGTGGAGCCGAAGCCGATGCGGACGGCGTCCGGTTCGCGGCGGGTGTAGAGGGAGACGCCCGCGCGGCCCTTGGCGGCGGCGGGGGCGTGGGTGACGTGCCATCCCTCGGGGGCGCGGACCGTCTCCGGCAGTTGCTGGGATTCGGCGCGCACCTCCTGGAGGCACAGCACATCGGCGGAGGTGTCGGCGAGCCACTCCACGAAGCCCTTCTTCGCGGCGGCCCTCAGCCCATTGACGTTTACGGAGGTCACGGTCAGCACCCGGGCACGATACCGGCACACTGGACGGGGTCCAGACTTTCCACCGCCGCCTAGCTATGCATGGATGTACCGTTAGCAGCATGAATATACGTCGCGTTCCGTTCGACCACCCCGACGCCGTGAAGCTGAACGACGAGGTCCAGGCCGAGTACCACGAGCGCTACGGCGACGGCGGTGACGCCACGGTGCTGGAGCCCGCGGACTTCGATCCGCCACGCGGCGTGTATCTCATCGCCTACGACGAGCTGGGCCGGCCGGTCGCCACGGGCGGCTGGCGCAGCCAGGAAGCGAACGGCGAGGGCAATGAGGACGGCGACGCCGAGCTGAAGCGGATGTTCGTCGTCAAGCAGGCGCGGGGGCACGGACTGGCCCGCCGCATGCTCGCCGAACTGGAAGCGGACGCCCGCGCGGCCGGCCGCCTGCGCATGGTCCTGGAAACGGGCACCGAGCAGCCGGAGGCCATCGCGCTGTACGCCTCCAGCGGCTACGAGCCCTGCACCAAGTTCGGCTACTACCGCTTCCACGACGACAGCCGCTGCTTCGCCAAGCTGCTCAGCTCCTGAGGCAGGCCCGGACTCCGGAACCTGCGGTTTGCTGTCGGGCTGGTGACGGTCGGCGGCGATGCGCGCTCGTCCAGGACCCTCAGCTCTCTGTTCGCAAGCTGTGAATGAGTGCTTGAAGTCCGGCAGGGGTGGTCATGAGGGTGATGGTGGGTTCGTCGCTCTCGCGGAGCTGCAGGGCGTGGGCGGAGATGGCGAGTTCCAGGCAGGCGTTTCCTTCGCCTCCGCCGGAGAACGACGACTTCTGCCAGTCGAGGGGTGCGGGCATGGTGCCGCCTTTCCTGTCTAGATCTGCCGCGCTAGGCGGTGGATGAAGTCTTGCGACGCTTCGGCAGTAAGCGCCATGTCTCTCATACGGTCGAAGAGAAGGCGGTACCAAGCGAGTTGGGCCTCTGCGTCTAGAAACAGGACGCCGTGCAAGGCGTCGAGCTGGACCGTGTCGAGTTGGGGTACCGCTCCGCCCACGTACATGACGGGGCTGCCGAGTCCTGCGAACCCTTCGGCGTCGTACGTCACGACTCGTACGGAGATGTTGTCGCGGTGCGCCAGCTCCAGGATGCGGTCGAGCTGAGCGCGGGCCGCCTTGCGTCCGCCGAAGCGCATGCGCAGCGCGGATTCGTGAATGATCGCTTCCTGGGGGACGCGCGCTTCGGGCTCGATGAGTTGCCGGCGCTGTAGCCGGTGCTGGATCTGGAGTTCCCGCTCCGCGTCCGCGAGTTGAGGTGCCGAGAGTCCGAAGATGGCACGCATGTACTCCTCGGTCTGGAAGAGGCCGGGGATGTGTACGACCTGATAGGTGCGGATGTGCGTGGCGTGGTGTTCGAGTTCGGCGACATCCAGGAAGCTGGACGCGATCCGGTCTCGGTATGCCTGCCACCAACGTTTGCCGCGCTCATTCGCCATGGCCACCAAGGCGTTGACGAGGAGCTCGTCCTCGCAGGCGTAGATCTCCGCGAGGCGAAGTACGCGCCCCTCGCTGATGCCCGCACGTCCGGCTTCCTGGTGGCTGAGCATCATGTGGTTCGAGCCGATTGCGACGGCGGCCTCGCGCGCGGTCATCCCGGCGCGCTCGCGCATCTTGCGCAGTTCAGTGCCAAGCCTGACCTGGCGTGCCGTCGGGTTGCTGCGTTGCGGCATGCGGCCCGTTCCTCATCGGCTCATGGAATCTGATGCCCCATCCTGGCACGCAACCCTTCCGGTGGAAATTTCCGGATGCAGGTTGCGACGGATGTAAGTTGCGCCCTACGTTCCGTCATGCACCGACTACATGCCGCGATGGACCCGTAGTAATCCGGCAGTGCACCGCCGTCCGTCATGCCCGGAAGGCGGCAGGCCACCGTGCGGGACCACAGGGCACAACAACTCGCGGAGCAAGCCAACGCCTTGGAGGTTGCATGAATGCAAAATCGACCCGACCTGTCGTCCAGATCCGGACCAGCCCGTTACGCGGCCAATTCCTGCCGCAGCCGCTCCAGTGCCTGACTCGCCCGCGCGCAGAGTTCGGGCAGGACCCGGCCGGTGATGCGGACAACTCGCTGAAGTTGGTGCGGCAGCCGGTGAGCGCGCGCGGCACTGATGGCAGCCGCGAGCCGGTCAGCAGCACCGGTCCGGTCACCACGCAGCAGCAGGACCCGGCCTGCTGTGACGTGTTCGATCACCTGCCACTGCGGCGTGATTGCCGAGGTGGCAGGGGACTGCTCACCGGCAAGGCGTACAGCCTGGTCACCGCGTCCGGTGGAGACCAGGCCACGCATCCGGATCTCGTGCAACGCGAAGGGGTTCACCAGCGAGGTGTGCGCAACCTGTTCGAGCAACGCCCGGTTGTCCCGAACCGTCACGTCGAAGAGGGTCCCATCGCCGAGCTCTCCGGCGGCGCGCGCGAGCAGAGTCAGGGCCGAGGCGCGCCCGTCGTCATCAGGTGCGACAGCGACGGCTTCGTGGAGACGGCCGACGGCGGCTCCGATCAGTCCGGCCTTGCGCAGCTCGTTCCCGTGCATCCGCAGGGCGTACGAGCACATGTCCGGATCGTCCAAGTACCGGGCGATGGCCAGTCCCTGGCCGGTCCAGCGGGCGGCGGTGACCAGTCGTTCTTCGGGCAGGACGTGGCCAAGAGCAACGCCCAGTCCGACGCGGGCGCGTGCCAGCAGCGTGAGGAGTTCCCGTTCGGTGTGACCGTCGGCGACCTGGGCTTCCAGTCGGGCCACCAGCGGCCACAACTCGGCAACCGCTTCGGTCGCGTGCCCGCTCTGGCGGACGATCTCCGCGAGCCGGACGGTGGAGTTCCCGAACTGCACCATCGCGACGTGATCCGCGTCGGACGGATCCGTCACTCCCAGCGCATGGGGCGGCAGGCACAGAGCAGCGGCGATGCGGCGGCGCGAGGGTACGTCGTCGATGGTGCGGCGTCCGTTCTCGACCAGCGAGACGTACGTCTTGTCGTAGCCGAGAAGATCGCCGAGGGCGGCTTGCGAGAGAGAGTGGATCTGCCGGTAGAACCGCAGAATCGGTCCCAGGTCGCGGGTGGAGAGGACGGCTTCAGCCTGTGGGGTCGCCCAGTGCCACAGGGTGTGCGGCAGCACGGCCCTCGGAGCCGGCAGACGGCCGTCGGCCTCCAAAGGGGCTTACCGCCCCGTTTGCTGCTTGTACCAGGCGGCAACCGACGCCTTGTATCCGTCGGGCATCCGAAGGCCGGGTACCTCGTCCACCGTGAACAGCCCGACTTCCTTGTGCTCGTGGCTGATAACGGGAGACACGTCCGGAGTCAGGACCGTACAGCCGTAGGTGACGATCAGGACGTGCCGGTCGGGGATCGGCTGGTACACCCACGTGTCCAGCAGCGGCCCGGCGGCAACCTTCCAGCCGGATTCCTCCTCGACTTCACGAACCACGCACTGCTCGGGGGACTCACCGAGCTCCAGCCGCCCACCGGGCAGTTCCCACTCGTCCCGTTCGTTGCGCAGCAGCAACACGCGGCCGTCGCCGCCCACGGCGACGCCCTTCACGGAGACGGGAAAGGTGTGCGGTGTGTACGTCATGGCGTCCTTCACGGATCGGTGCGATGGCAGAGCCGAGACGTTCGGAACGTAACACGCACCGGGCACCTGACAGCCCCGATCGACCGTCCAACAGGGTTGACAATCTGTCACTTTACGAGGCGGTGCGTGACTCCCGACAGTGAGACCACCTGCCTGGCACACCACGACGGAAGGAACTCTCCGATGACGCGCGTCGTAGTCAAGGCGAAGACCGGCATAGACGCGCTTCCCTTTCCCGGACCGCCCAGCATGGGCGCGGTTTCGGCTGCTGTCGACCAACTGCACAGCACCGGGTTGGCACTTCTGGAACAGTTGGCCACCCGGCGGGACGCACTCGACGCCGCTGCCCACGTCATGCACATCACGCCTCACCGGGACAGCGACCCCGACGGCCTCACCGTCATCCAGGACACCGGTCGGCACGCCGGACGCGAGGGCTTCGCCGGCCTGAGCAACGGCGAAGTGCTGCCGCACACCGAGCGCTCAAGCCTCGCTGACCCGCCCCGGCTGATGATGTTGGTCTGCGCCCGGCCCGCGACCACCGGCGGGCAGTGCCTGCTCGCCGACGGCCACGCCGTGCACGCCGATCTCGCCGAACACCACCCGGACGCGCTGGCCGCGCTCAGCGAACCGCGCAGCGCGTTCTTCGGCGGCGGTGACGGACACCTCGGTTCGGTCTTCACCCCGGGTCCGGACGGGCGCCCCCTGATCCGGCTGCGCTGGGACAGCCTGGCCCGGTTCTCGCCGCTCGCCCAGCCCTACCTGCCCGTACTGCGTGCGGCGATCACCCGCCACCAGCGGACACTGACGCTCGCCGCCGGCCAGGGCTACGTCCTGGACAACACCCGCTGGCTCCATGCCCGTACCGCCTTCACCGGCCCTCGCCTGTGCTATCGGGCGCTCGGCGAGCCGAAGGACGTCGGCCCGTGAGCGAATCCGACATGGAATGGCGGATGGAGTTCACGCCCCACGAGAGGTGCGTGGGGCTGGTCCGCAGACAGGTACACCGGACCTTGACCAGGTGGGGCTGCGGCGAGGACGACGTGGACACCGCCGTGCTGGTGTGCAGCGAACTCGCGACGAACGCGGTGCGGTACGCGTACGTGCCCCACCAGAACTTCGAGGTCCGGGTCGGCGTCACCGGCAAGGAGTGCCTGGTCGAGGTCTCCGACGTCAGCGATACGCCACCCCGAGCCGTGGCGCCGGGCGTTGACGCCGAGCACGGGCGGGGCCTCCTGCTGGTCGCCGCACTCGCCGAAAGCGTCGGGCACCGCGAGCGGACACCGGTCGGCAAGACGGTGTGGGCGCGCCTGCTGCTGAACGGACCGGTCTCGTGAAGGCCCGGCTCGCTCTGGCCACGGCTGTCTGCGCGGCGACGTTCCTCACCGTTCTGGTTGTACGAGCAAGCCGCCCGCGCAGTCGCCCGCGTCCGATACAACTGCTCCTCGAAGCCGAACACTCCTGGCTCGCCCGTCCGTTACGGGGAGCCGCGACCACCGGGCCGGCCGTGGGCGCCATGTACCGATCCGCCCGCCCGCATCAGCCCCGGTTCCAGCCCCCCAGCATCGACCTGATGAGACGCGTACTGCATGGGCTGCGCGCACTCGACTGAAGGCAGAGGAATGACGACACAGACCGAGTACGAGACCAAGGCCCTGGACATCGACCCGGCCGAAATGGCGCAACGCATCGCGGCTGCCGGAGGAACCCACGTAACCGACCGCGTGATGCGCCGGTATGTCTACGACATCGCACCCGGCGATGCCAGCCGCTGGGTCCGGCTGCGCGACACCGGCAGAGAAGTGACCCTGTGCGTCAAGGAGATCACCTCCGACGCCGTGGACGGCACCCGCGAGACCGAGACGACCGTGGGCGACTTCGACACGGCCAACGCCCTTCTCGGCAGCCTCGGTTTCATCGCGAAGGCGTACCAGGAGAACCGGCGCTCCTCCTGGCTGCTGGACGAAGTCCGGCTGGAGATCGACTCCTGGCCGCTGATCCCGCCGTATCTGGAGATCGAGGGCGATGACGCCGAGCAGGTCTGGGCGGCAGCCAAGCGCCTCGGCCTGGACCGCGCGGCGCTGACGAGCCAGAACACCACCGCCGTGTACGCCCGCTACGGCATCGACCTGACCACCATCCCCGACCTGCGCTTCCCCTCTCGCTGACGCTCGGCCCCCTGGAAGGCGGCCCCATGCACGGCTCACCCGATCTGCCGGTGGAAATCAGGCCGGACCGCACTCTCCGTGTGAAGGTCATCGACGCGTGCGGGATGGCCTGCACCTTCTGCCACAACGAGGGCACTCCGGTCACCGCCGACAACCACGGGCGTACCGCCGGGGAGTTCACCGGAACCCCCGGCCCCACCGGACGGGTGTCGATCTACCTACGTACCAACGGGGCCGACTTCCTGCCCGCCCGCATCGAACCCGACACCGACTACGCCCTCGCGCTGGCCGCCATGCGCGGCAGCGTCGACACCGATGAAGTCCACTTCACCGGCGGTGAACCCACCCTCCACCCCAGACTCCCCGAACTGGTCGCCATCGCCCACCGCTTCGGCCTGACCGTGGGCATCACCTCCAACGGGGAGAACGGGGCTGCTGTCCTCCCCGAATGCGCCGCCGCCGGACTCGACCGCATCAACCTGTCCGTCTTCGGCACCACACCGGAGGAACTGGCCACCGTCCAGGCCGCCCGCTACGCCTCCACCGCCCTCGCCGAACGCAAACTCGCCGCCCTGCACGCCACGGTGGACACCGCCTTGTCCCACGGGGTGAAGGTCTCCGCCAACATCGTCGTCCCCGACCACACCCACATCCCCCGCGTGCTGAGGATCATCGAGACCTACGGCCGGAACGTGAACGTTCGCGTCCTGACCTCCCTGACGGACGGCGACGCCTCCATGACCGCCGTCCAGGACCTCCTCGGCGGTCTCGGCGCCCAGCCGGTCCGGCACATCCACACCGCCGGAGCCTCCGGCAGCCGCACCCGCTACCGCCTCCCCGACGGCCACCACCTCGACACCAAGACCATCCGCCCCACCCGCCTGCCCGACACCTGCGCCACCTGCCGCTTCAACAACGACCACGACTGCCAGGAGGGCTACTACGGCATCCGCCTCTACCGCGCCCAGAACGGCCCGTTCATGGTCGGCGTCTGCATCCAGCGCATGGACCTGTGCGTGCCCCTCGGTCAGTTCGTCATGAGCACACTCTGCCGCGAAGTCCAGACCTTCCGCGACGACGAACACACCCGCCTGACCGCGCTCTACCAGCAAGGCGTTTCCGCGTGAACCGCGCTTCCGGTCCGGTCACCTGAGGAACGCCAGCACCGCCAGCACCCGCCGGTTCGCGTCGTCCGAGACCGGTAGGTCCAGCTTCGCGAAGATGTTGGACGTGTGTTTGATGACGGAGCGTTCGGTGATCACCAGGGCCTGGGCGATGGAGGCGTTGGAGCGGCCCTCCGCCATCAGGGCCAGGACCTCGCGCTCGCGGGGGGTGAGGCGGGCGAGGGAGCCCTTGGGGCCGTTGCTGTCCTTGGCGAAGAGTTTGGCGACGACGTCGGGGTCCATGGCGGTGCCGCCGGCGGCGACCCGGCGGACGGACTCCACGAACTGGTCGGGGTCGAAGACGCGGTCCTTGAGGAGGTAGCCGATGCCGCCGCTGCCGTCGGCGAGCAGCTCACGCGCGTAGAGCTGCTCGACGTACTGGGAGAGGACGAGCACCGGCAGGCCCGGGACCTGCCTGCGGGCGGTGAGGGCGGCCTGGAGTCCCTCGTCGGTGAAGGTGGGCGGGAGGCGTACGTCGACGACCGCGACGTCGGGCCGCTCGTCGACGAGGGCCCGTAAGAGGCTGGGCCCGTTGTCGACGGCGGCCACGATCTCGAAGTCGTACGCCTCCAGCAGCCTCACCAGGCCGTCGCGCAGGAGGAACAGGTCTTCGGCTAGGACAACGCGCAAGGGATCTCCAGGGTGAGGGTGGTGGGTCCGCCGACCGGGCTGTGGACCGCGAGCACCCCGTCGAAGGCGGCGAGGCGGCGCTCGATGCCGCGCAGGCCGGTGCCGCGCGAGGGGTCGGCCCCGCCGTGGCCGTCGTCGCTGACCTGGGCGCGGATCCGGCCGTCGGCGTACCAGAGGTCGACGTCGACGTGGGTCGGGGAGGCGTGCTTGGCGGCGTTGGTGAGGATCTCGGAGACGGCGAAGTAGAGGGCGGACTCGACGGGGGCGTCGGCGCGGCCGGGCAGTTCGGCGGTGACGGAGACGTCGAGCGGGCTGTCCAGGGCGAGGGCGCGGACGGCGTCGGCGAGACCGCGGTCGGCGAGGACCGGCGGGTGGATGCCACGGATCAGGTCGCGCAGCTCGGTCAGGGCGCTGGCGGAGGCCTTGCGGGTGTCGGCGAGGATGGCGCGGACCGCCTCCGGGTCCTTGGCGAGGAGTTGCTCGGCGACGCCGAGGTTCATGCCGAGGGCGACGAGCCGGGCCTGGGCGCCGTCGTGCAGGTCGCGCTCGATGCGGCGCAGTTCGGCGGCGGAGCTGCTGACGACCTCGGAACGGGTGCGGGTGAGGTGCAGGACCTTGCGGGAGGTCTCGGTGGGGGCGAGGAGGGTGCGGGCGAGCGATGCGTGGGCCCGCATCAGGGCGGGCGCCGAGGCGAGACCGATCAGCAGGGTCGGGATGCCCAGGCCGAGGGCGTACAGCGCGCTCTGACTGTCGGTCACCTTGACGAACCAGTACCAGTTGTTGCCGCCGCTGCCGCTGATGTCCTCCCACAGCATGGGCATCAGCAGGCCGAAGACGCCGAACGCGATCAGCGTGAGCGGCAGGAGCACCAGGACGAGTCCGACGACCGGGTTGACCAGCATCCAGGCGAGGTCCCGCCAGGTCGCCGGGTCCGTGAGGATCCACTGGTTGCGGGCCCACCAGCTCTTGAGGCCGCCCTCGCGCGGCGGCTCCGGCAGGTACGGCTCGGGGATGCCGCCCTCCAGGCGGGCGCCGGCCAGCCGGCGGGTGATGTTCACCGTGCCGCGGGCGGCGATCGCCGCCGCCGGGATGAGGAAGAGGCCGATACCCGCCCCGAGCAGGGAGATCGCGGTGACCAGAAGAGAGAAGAAGAAGACCTCTACGACGGCCAGTCCCGCCAGCGGAAGTCCGGCGACCGCGGTACGTGCGTCCTTGGCGATATTCATGCCACAACTCCTGAGATCCGGCGGCCCGTTGCCGCCCTACGTGTTACATCCTGGTGCGCCACGTGCCGCCGATCACGGGACCATTGTCCCCTCTCGGGGGGTGTACCTGGGTACACCCCGGACACCACACAGGGCCATGGGTCGCGACGGCTTCGGCGGGTGGAATGGAAGGCATGACGAGCCGAGAGCGAATCCTCATCCTGGTGGCGGCCGTGGTGGCCGCCGTCCTGTGCGTGGTGACCCCGGCCGCCGCAGGTACCGGTACCGGTAATACGGCGTCCGCACGGCAGGGGGGCGGGAGCCTGTCCGCCCTGCTGGACGAACTGGTGCCGAAGCAGCTGGCCGACTACCGCATCCCCGGCGCCTCCGTCGTCGTGGTGGACCGGGGCGGTCGGACGCTGACCAAGGGGTACGGCCTGGCGGACGTGGAGCGCGAGGTGCGCAGCGATCCGCGCCGGACCGGCTACTTCATGGCCTCCGACGCCAAGCTGTTCACGGCGGTCGCCGTGCTCCAGCAGGTGGAGAAGGGCAAACTGAGCCTGGACGCCGACGTCAACCGGTACCTGACCGCCTTCAAGATCAAGGACAGCTACCCGGGCCATCCGGTGACGGTCCGTCATCTGCTCACGCACACCGCCGGATTCGACACCAGCATCCTCGGCCGCGGCGGCACCTCGCCCGAGCCGGCGGGCGCGCTCGGCAAGAGCCTCGACAAGCACCAGCCGAAGCGGGTTCGTCCGCCCGGTGAGGTCGCGAGCTACGACAACTACGGTGTCGCGCTGGCCGGTTACCTGGTCGAGCAGGTGACCGGGACCCCCTTCGCCACCTATATCGACCGCGCCGTCCTGACCCCCCTCGGCATGACCCGCACCACCTTCGCGCGGCCCGACGCCCGCACCGCCGACACCCTCGCCCTCGGCTACCGGCCCGACGGCGGCCGGCAGCGCGCCGAGGACGGGCAGTACGGCGCCTGGACGCCGACCGGCGCCGGCGCGGTCACCACCGCCGCCGACATGGGCCGCCTGATGAGCGCCCTGCTCGACGGCGGCGGCCCGGTCCTCACCCGCGCCTCCACCCGCGCCATGCTGCACCGCCAGTTCGCCAACGACCCCCGGCTGCCCGGCGTCGGCTACCTGCTGGAGGAGCGTCAGCGGGCCGGTGAGCGCATGTGGGTGAAGGACGGCGACCTGCCCGGCTTCCACGGCAACCTGGCCCTGCTGCCCGCGTCCGGAGTCGGCGTGTACGTCGTCTACAACGGCGACGGCGTCGACGGCAGCGCCTCCTACGCCGGCCAGGAACTGGTGAACCGGGTGGCCGACCGGCTCGGTGACGGCGGCAAGGGTGCCGCGGCCACCCCGTCCGGCACGACCACCGACCGCGGCAGGCCCGCCGGGAAGCCCTCGGCCGGCGCCGCCGCGCAGCTCGCCCAGCGGGACGAGGCCGCCTCCTCCCCCTACTCCGGCTACTACCGCACCACCCGCACCAGCACCTCCGACCTGACCCGGGTCGCGGCGCTCACCACCTCCGTGCACGTCACCGCCGACGCGGACGGCGCGCTCACCACGACCGGGCTGGCCCGCGACCCGCGGGTCGGCGAGCAGCACTGGGTGCCGGTCGCGCCGGGCGTCTTCCAGGAGCGCGCCGGGCAGGACCGGATCGCCTTCCGCGACGGCCGGCTGGCCCTGGCCTCCGATCCGACGCAGGTCTTCGAGAAGCTGCCCTGGTACCAGTCGCCGGCCCTGCACCAGCAGGCCCTGCTGGGCGGCCTCGCGGTCCTCGGCGCGGCCCTCCTGCTCCTCCCGCTGGTGGCGTACGTACGACGCCGCAAGGCCAAGGCGCCCGGCGGCCGGCTCGCCTGGACGCTGGCCTGGCTCACCGGCGCGATCCTGGCCACGGCCACCGTGTGCTTCATCCGGCTCACCGGCGACGGCAACGCCCTCAACCGGACCGTCCTCGTCGGCGACTCGCCCCTGCTGACCCTGATCCCCCACCTGGTCGCCGCCGCGGCCGCCGCCACCGCCCTGCTCCTGATCTGCACGGTGGTCGCCTGGCGCCGGGGCTGGTGGCCGGTGGCCGGCCGGGTCACCTACACCTGCCACGCCCTCGCGGCCACGGTCGTGGTCGGCCTGGGCGCGGCCTACGGGCTCCTGCCGTAGCCCGGCCCTGCACCGCACAAGGAGCCCGCCGCCGTCCGGGACAGTCCCGGACGGCGGCGGGCTCACCGCGTGACAGCGAGGAGGAACGGTCACCTCCGGTCCCGCCAGGAACCGGCGGTCCCGTACTCGCCCGGCCGCCGGCGCCACCACTCGGCCACCGAACGGGCGGCCTCCGTGGACTCGGGGCGGGACTGGGTGAAGGCGTACAGGACGAGGGTGAGGGCGGCCAGCTCGGTCATGTCGGGTTCGCCGGAGGTGACCTCGAAGGCGGGCGCGGGAAGCCCCGCGGGCAGCGGGAGCACGGGCGGGTCGGTGTACATGATCGGCTCCCTCCTCAGCCCAGGCCCGCGGCGGCGCGGAGTTTGTCGGCGCGGTCCGTGCGCTCCCAGGTGAAGTCGGGCAGCTCACGGCCGAAGTGGCCGTAGGCGGCGGTCTGGGCGTAGATCGGGCGCAGCAGGTCGAGGTCGCGGATGATGGCCGCCGGACGCAGGTCGAAGACCTCGGCGACGGCGTCCTTGATGCGGTCGACGGCGACCCGGGCGGTGCCGAACGTCTCGACGAACAGGCCGACCGGCTCGGCCTTGCCGATCGCGTAGGCGACCTGAAGTTCGCAGCGGTCGGCGAGACCGGAGGCGACGACGTTCTTGGCGACCCAGCGCATCGCGTACGCCGCCGAACGGTCCACCTTGGAGGGGTCCTTGCCGGAGAAGGCGCCGCCACCGTGCCGGGCCATTCCCCCGTAGGTGTCGACGATGATCTTCCGCCCGGTCAGGCCGGCGTCCCCGGTCGGCCCGCCGATCTCGAAGCGGCCGGTCGGGTTGACCAGGACCCGGAAGTCGTCGGTGTCGAGTTCGATGCCACGCTCGCGCAGCGCGGCCAGCTCGGGCTCGATGACGTGCATCCGGATGTCCGGCGCGAGGAAGGTGTCCAGGTCGATGTCGGCGGCGTGCTGCGCGGACACGACGACCGTGTCCAGCCGGACCGGCCGGCTCCCCTGGTACTCGACGGTGACCTGAGTCTTCCCGTCCGGCCGCAGATAGGGGACGGTGCCGTCCTTGCGTACGGCCGTCAGCCGCTGCGCGAGCCGGTGCGCGAGCGACACCGGCAACGGCATCAGCTCCGGCGTGTCCCGGCAGGCGTACCCGAACATCAGCCCCTGGTCCCCGGCCCCCTGCGCGTCCAGCGGATCCCCGGCCGCGCTGTCGGTGTCCACGCCCCGCGCGATGTCCGGCGACTGCTGCCCCAGGGACACGGAGACCCCGCAGGTGGCCCCGTCGAACCCCTTGACGGAGTGGTCGTACCCGATGTCGAGAATCTGCCGCCGCACCAGCGAGGCCACATCGAAACAGGCGGTGGAGGAGACCTCCCCCGCGAGGTGCACCTGCCCGGTGGTGATGAGCGTCTCGACAGCGACCCGCGCATACGGATCCTGCGCGAGATAGGCATCGAGCACGGCGTCACTGACCCGATCGGCGATCTTGTCAGGATGCCCCTCGGTGACGGATTCGGAGGTGAAGAGATGGCGCGTCATGGATGGGTTGCTCCTGGGTGGATGGGGTGGGTGGGTGGAGC
>NZ_JARGEF010000149.1:0-20089 GCF_033794725.1 Streptomyces sp. ID05-39B
CTGGGTTGATAGGCCAGATGTGGAAGCCCGGTAACGGGTGAAGCTGACTGGTACTAATAGGCCGAGGGCTTGTCCTCAGTTGCTCGCGTCCACTGTGTTGGTTCTGAAACCACGAACAGCCCCACATTCACCTCCTCGAGGTGTGGTGTGGTGCGGCAGTTCAACAGTTTCATAGTGTTTCGGTGGTCATAGCGTGAGGGAAACGCCCGGTTACATTCCGAACCCGGAAGCTAAGCCTCACAGCGCCGATGGTACTGCAGGGGGGACCCTGTGGGAGAGTAGGACGCCGCCGAACAATTCTTCAAAAGGGTTGGGCCCTGAACTTCGGTTCGGAGCCCAACCCTTTTTTGTTTCCGGTCACTTGACGTTCATGTCCCACGCCCAGCATCCACTGCATGGGTACTGCTGCATTGCTCAGGGCCGCAGGTGTCGGAGCCGGTGACGAGGTCGTCGTGTCGGCGTTCGGCAACGACGACGTAGCCGATGAAGTCACCCGCGCGGGTGCGCTCCTCGCCTTCGCCGATGTGGATCCGCTGACCTACTGCCTCGACCCGGACGCCGTCCGAGCAGCGATAACTCCGCGGACCGCGGCCCTCGTTGCCGTACATCGGTTCGGGCGGCCGGCCGATGTCAGGCGGCTTTGTGAACTCGGCGCGGGGCACGGACTGTTGGTGCTGGAGCAGAGGGAGTCCGAGGCGCCGTACGACGAGGTGGCGCAGCGGCGGGAGCGGGCCGCCTATCTCGATGCGCGGTTGCGCGGGGTGCGGACGCCCGAGGGCGGGGACGGGCACAGCTATCAGCAGTACGTGGTGCGGGTGCCGGGGAACGGGCGGCCCGACCGGGATGCGTTCGCACGGGCCTTGCGGGGCAGGGGAATCGACTGCCGGGTGCCGGTGAAGACACCACTGCACCGGCTCCCCGAGTTCCGAAGGTACGTGTCGCTGCCGCAGACCGAACTGGCCGCCGACGAGACGCTGACGCTGCCGGTGGACGCCTCGCTGACAAAGCGGGACATGCGGCGGATAGTGTCCGCATGCAATGCCCTCGGAGGACTGCTACAGCCCGTCTTCTGACCGAGTTTGGGAACAGGGCTTCGTTCGGGGTATGCTCTATTCCGTTGCCGCGAGGGAAACCTCGATAAGTAACTGGCCCCCTTAGCTCAGTCGGTAGAGCGTCTCCATGGTAAGGAGAAGGTCAACGGTTCGATTCCGTTAGGGGGCTCCACGACAGAGAATCCCCCCGCCCTTCCGGGCGGGGGGATTCTTCGTTCCTGTCGGGGTTCTTTCCTCACGTCCTCATGCGACGCGCATCGCGAGGATCGCCATGTCGTCGGACGGGGCGTCCGACGCGAAGCGCTCCACCGCGCGCATGATGCGGGCCGCGACCGCGCCCGCCGTCAGGCCCGTGCAGGTGGTGAGCACGTCCGCGAGGCCGTCGTCGCCCAGCATGCGGGTCCCCTCACGGCGCTCGGTGACGCCGTCGGTGACGCAGAGCAGGACATCTCCCGGGTCGAGGACGACCGTCTGCTCGTACAGCTCCAGGTCGTCCATGACGCCGAGGAGCGGCTGGGGTTCGGCGGCCGGCTCGACCGTGCCGTCCTGGCGCAGCCGCAGGGGGAGGGGATGGCCGGCGCAGACCACCTTCAGCTCCGCGCTGCCGTCCGGCTGCGGTCGCATCTCGCCGTAGAGGAGGGTCAGGAAGCGGCTGCGGGCGCCCTCGTCGAGGATCGCCGAGTTGAGGCGCTCCAGGACCGCCGGGCCGCTGAGGCCCTCCCGCGCCAGCAGACGCAGGGCGTGCCGGGCGAGGCCCGTCACCGCCGCCGCGTGCGGGCCGGTGCCGCAGACGTCGCCGATCGCGAAGCCGTAGGCGCCGTCGCTGATCGGGAAGAGGTCGTAGAAGTCGCCGCCGACCTCGTTGCCCTCGCCGGCGGCGCGGTAGATGACCTCGACCTCGACGCCGTCGATGTCGGGGAGCTCCGGGGGCAGGAGGCTGCGCTGGAGGGACTGGCTGATGGCCGTGCGCTCGGAGTAGAGGCGCGCGTTGTCGAGGGCGAGGGCCGCTCTGCGGCTGAGGTCCTCGGCGAGTTCCAGGATCTCCTGCCGGAAGTGCTCGTCGGTGGGCTTGCCGAGGGTCAGCATGCCGATGACGCGGTTGCGGGCGACCAGGGGCAGGACGACGGTCTCGCCGCCCACCGCGGACGCCGTGGCGAGGGTGGGGCCGATGCCCGAGGACATCTGGTGGGTCGGGCCGCCGGTCAGGCCGAGGGTGCGCATGGAACTGCGCAGGGCCGCGTCGTGGGCCGCCTCGCCGGGGGCGGCCCAGACGCGGGCGCCGGGGGTGGGTACCGGGTCCGGCGGGGCGATCTTGGACAGCAACGACTTGATGCCGTCGATGAGTTCCTCGTCCTCGTGCAGGACGTACGACAGGTAGGGGTCGGAGGCCTGGTCGGCGATTGTGTAGACCGCGCACCAGGTGGCGAGGGTCGGGACCGTCATCTGGGCCATCAGGGCCAGGGTCTGGTCGCGGTCGAGCGTGCCGGCCAGCAGGTCGGAGGCCTCGACGAGGAAGCTGAGGGAGCCGCGGCGCAGCCGCTCCAGCTCGCCGAGGCGGGCCGACTCGACGGCCAGGGCGATGCGGTCCGCGGCGAACTGCAGGCGCAGGGCCTCCTCGTTGGAGTAGCGGGCCGGCCCCTCGGCCGCGACGCCCAGGGAGCCGGTGAGGCGGCCCTCGACCTTCAGCGGGACCGTGACGACGGAGCGCATGCCTGTGCCGTTGAGGAGGGGGACTGCGCCGGGGACGGCGAGGAGATCCTCGTGGACGGCCGGCATGCGGGCGGAGCTGTAGCGGCCGGGGCCCGCCTCGACGGGGACGCGAGCGAAGCGCTGGCGGGCCGAGGGCAGGCCCGTGGAGGCTCGGACCTCCAGTTCCGTCTCGTCGTCCGTCGCCAGGAGCAGGAAGGCGGAGTCGCCGTCGAGCATGTCGCGGGCGCGTTCGACGGTGCGCTGGAGGAGGCCGTCGAGGTCGTCGGGGGCGGGGGAGCCGATGAAGACCTCGAAGGGGTCCGCGCTCTGACTGTCGGCGGGGCCGTCGGTGACGGGGACGCGGGTCGGTGACTGCAGGACCGCGCGTTCGTGGTTGCGGACCAGGAGGCAGACCGTGGAGGGGTCGCCCTCGGTGTCGCGGACACGCAGATGGGAGGCGTACACCGGGGTCACGCGGCCGTTGGCGCCGCGGATGCCGTAGCTGCCCTCCC
This sequence comes from Streptomyces sp. ID05-39B, assembly GCF_033794725.1. Lineage (NCBI taxonomy): Bacteria > Bacillati > Actinomycetota > Actinomycetes > Kitasatosporales > Streptomycetaceae > Streptomyces > Streptomyces sp. ID05-39B. The sequence continues at coordinate 3,254 of NZ_JARGEF010000149.1, forward strand.
AGCGGGAGAGCTGGAGTGCCTCGACGATGCCGGTGCTGGTACCGGGGGTGTGCGGCCAGGCCGCGAGGTCGGTGAGGGGCTTGCCGACGACCTGGTCGGCCGGGTAGCCGAAGAGTTCCTCGGCGTCCTCGTTCCACGCCGAGATGGCGCCGGTGCGGTCGATCTGGACGACGGCGACGCGGACGCGGCTGTCGGCGAGCGGCAGCAGTTCGGCGGGGAGCGCGGGGCCGGCCGTGCGGGTGCCCACCGGGCGGTCGGGCAGGTCGAGCTGGAACCAGACGGTTTTGTGGGTGGGCGTGTAGTCGACGCCCCAGCGGGCGGCGATGGCCGCGCACAGCTGGAGGCCGCGGCCGCCCTCCCGGTCGGGGCTGCCCATGGTGGCGAGAGAGCCCTGGAGGGGGATCTCGCGCTCCGGGTAGCGGTCGGCCACCTCGATGCGTACGCCGTCCTCGTGGCGCAGGCACAGGAGGTCGGCGTGGGTTCCCGCGTGGACGACGGCGTTCGTCACCAGTTCGCTCGTGAGGACGACGGCGTCGTCGATGATGTCGGCGAAACCCCAGCCCTGGAGGGTGTCGCGGACGAACGCGCGGGCGGTCGCGACGGAGCGCCCGACGGGCTCGAAACTGGCAGCCGCGCGCGCGGTGATCACAGAACTCCTCGGCCGGTCGTCGATGACGTGCTGGGCTTCTTCCCGGCTGTCCTGCTCGCGTCGCGGTCGCGGCGGAAGCGCGCTCGTCGGCCGGGGGTCCGGGGGCTGTCCCCCCGGGATCAGTCCGGTGGTCATGTGTGCGGCCGCCCCTCCGATGCCCGCTCGTGCTCGTGCCACCGCCCAGGCCGGACGGACCGGCGTGGCTGGACAGCCGCATGCAAGGTTACTTACCTTCCCCGCCCTTGCGGATGCCGGTCAGCTGTGTTTCCGCCTCAGGGTGTGCGGACGGTGTGCGAAAGCTGCCGAACTGTTATGGCCGGGTTCGGCGGGGGTGAAACACTGGGCAGGCTTCTTGTGAAGGTCCGGCAGACTGGGTGTCTTGTGTGTTCGCCGGGCAGCAGCCTCTTGGGCCTGCCTGATTACATCGGCAGTACGACGGTCGACCCCTCCGGGAGGGACAACGTGGAGTCTGGCGCAGCGACGCGGGGCACGAAGGCGCGCGCGAAAGGCGGACAGACCCTGAGCAGGCAGCGCTCACCCCGCAGCGGGACCACCACGGTGGACACCGCTGCCCTGAACCGGCTGCTGGCTGCCCTGGTGTCCATGCGGGAGGGGAACTTCCGCAAGCGGCTCACGGTGTCCGGCGACGGCGTGATGTCGGAGATCGCAGCCGTCTTCAACGAGGTGGCGGACCGCAATCTGCATCTCACGGGTGAGCTGTCGCGGGTGCGGCGCATGGTCGGGCGTGAGGGAAAGCTCACCGAGCGGCTGGAGACGGGTGCCTGCGAGGGCTCCTGGGCGACCGCCATCGACAACTCGAACGCGCTGGTCGACGACCTCGTACGGCCGGTTTCCGAGGTCGGGCGGGTGCTGTCGGCGGTGGCCGAGGGTGATCTGTCGCCGCGGATGGAGCTGCGGACGCACACCCCGGAGGGGACCGGGCATCCGCTGCGCGGGGAGTTCCTGAAGGTCGGGCGGACGGTCAACAACCTGGTCGACCAGCTGTCGACGTTCACCGACGAGGTCACGCGCGTGGCCAGTGAGGTGGGCACCGAGGGCAAGCTGGGCGGGCAGGCCCAGGTGCGCGGTATGTCGGGTTCGTGGAAGGACCTGACGGAGTCCGTCAACACGATGGCGGAGCGGCTGACGGCGCAGGTGCGCGACATCGCGCTGGTGACGACGGCGGTGGCCAAGGGGGACCTGTCACGCAAGGTCACCGTGCATGTCGAAGGCGAGATGCTGGAGCTGAAGAACACCGTCAACACGATGGTGGACCAGCTCTCCGCGTTCTCGTCGGAGGTGACCCGGGTGGCCCGTGAGGTGGGCACCGAGGGCATCCTCGGCGGTCAGGCGCGGGTGTCCGGCGTCGACGGTGTGTGGAAAGAACTCACCGATTCTGTGAACACCATGGCCGGAAACCTCACGGCTCAGGTGCGGGGGATCGCGGAGGTCACCACGGCGGTCGCCAACGGTGACCTGTCGCAGAAGGTGACGGTGTCCGCGCGCGGTGAGGTCGCGCAGCTCGCCGACACGATCAACCAGATGACCGAGACGCTGCGGACCTTCGCGGACGAGGTCACAAGGGTCGCCAACGAGGTCGGTGCGGCGGGTCAGCTGGGCGGTCAGGCGAACGTGCCGGGCGCGGCGGGCACCTGGAAGGACCTCACCGACTCGGTCAACACCGTGTTCCGCAACCTCACCACGCAGGTGCGGGACATCGCGGCGGTGACGACGGCGGTGGCCAACGGTGACCTGTCGCAGAAGGTCACCGTGGATGTCGCCGGCGAGATGCTGGAGCTGAAGAACACCGTCAACGGGATGGTCGACCAGCTGTCGGCCTTCGGCGCCGAGGTCACGCGGGTGGCGCGGGAGATCGGTGTCGAGGGTGAGCTGGGCGGTCAGGCGCAGGTGTCGGGCGCGGCCGGGACGTGGAAGGACCTGACGGACTCCGTCAACACGGCGTTCAGGAATCTCACCGGACAGGTGAGGAACATCGCCCAGGTGACGACGGCGGTGGCCAACGGCGATCTGTCGCAGAAGGTCACCGTGGACGTGTCCGGTGAGATGGCGCAGCTGAAGAACACCGTGAACACGATGGTGGACCAGCTGTCGTCGTTCGCCGACCAGGTGACGAGGATGGCCCGGGACGTGGGTACGGAGGGCCGGCTCGGTGGCCAGGCCCGCGTCGACGGCGTGTCCGGCACGTGGAAGGAACTCACCGACTCCGTCAACTCGATGGCGGGGAACCTGACCTCTCAGGTGCGCAACATCGCGCAGGTGACGACGGCCGTGGCGCGGGGCGACCTCTCCCAGAAGATCGACGTCGACGCGCGCGGCGAGATCCTGGAGCTGAAGAACACCATCAACACGATGGTGGACCAGCTGTCGGCCTTCGCCGACCAGGTGACCCGGGTGGCCCGCGAGGTGGGTACCGCGGGGCAGCTCGGCGGGCAGGCGCAGGTGCCGGGTGTCGCCGGCGTGTGGCGGGACCTGACGGACTCGGTGAACGGCATGGCCGGCAACCTCACCGCGCAGGTGCGCAACATCGCCCAGGTCGCCACCGCCGTGGCCCGCGGTGACCTCTCCCAGAAGATCACCGTGGACGCGCGCGGGGAGATCCTGGAACTGAAGAACACCCTGAACACGATGGTCGACCAGCTGTCGTCGTTCGCCCAGGAGGTCACGCGGGTGGCCCGTGAGGTGGGTACGGAGGGGCAGCTCGGTGGCCAGGCCGAGGTGCAGGGTGTCTCCGGCACCTGGAAGGACCTCACCCAGTCCGTGAACTTCATGGCGAACAACCTGACCATCCAGGTGCGTCAGATCGCCGAGGTCACGACCGCGGTCGCCAAGGGCGACCTGTCGAAGAAGATCACCGTAGACGCCAAGGGCGAGATCCTCGAACTCGTCACCACCGTCAACACGATGGTCGACCAGCTGTCGTCGTTCGCCGAACAGGTGACCCGGGTGGCCCGTGAGGTGGGCACCGAGGGCATCCTGGGCGGGCAGGCGCACGCGTCGGGCGTCACGGGCATCTGGAAGGACCTCACCGACAACGTCAACCTGATGGCCAAGAACCTGACCATGCAGGTGCGCAACATCTCCCAGGTCGCGGCGGCCGTGGCCAACGGCGACCTGACGCGGACGGTGACGATCGAGGCCCGCGGCGAGGTCGCGCAGCTCGCCGACACCTTCAACACCATGGTGAAGACGCTGAGTTCGTTCGCCGACCAGGTCACCAAGGTGGCCCGTGAGGTGGGTACGGACGGCATCCTGGGCGGGCAGGCGCACGTACCCGGTGTGGCGGGCACGTGGAAGGACCTCACCGAGTCGGTGAACCAGATGGCGTCCAACCTGACCGGCCAGGTGCGCAACATCGCCATGGTCACGACGGCCATCGCCAAGGGTGACCTGACGAAGAAGATCGACATCGACGCGCGCGGGGAGATCCTCGAGCTGAAGACGACCATCAACACGATGGTCGACCAGCTGTCGTCGTTCGCCGAGGAGGTGACCCGGGTCGCCCGCGAGGTGGGCACCGAGGGGCAGCTCGGCGGTCAGGCACGCGTGCGTGACGTCGACGGCACCTGGCGGGACCTCACCGAGTCGGTGAACGAGATGGCCGGGAACCTGACCCGGCAGGTGCGTGCCATCGCGCGCGTGGCGACCGCCGTGACGCGGGGCGACCTGAACCTGAAGATCGACGTGGACGCATCCGGCGAGATCCAGGAACTGCAGGACTACATCAACAAGATGATCGCCAACCTGCGCGACACCACGATCGCCAACAAGGAGCAGGACTGGCTCAAGGGCAACCTCGCGCGCGTGTCCGCGCTGATGCAGGGCCGGCGCGACCTGGAGGACGTGGCCTCGCTGATCATGAGCGAGCTGCCGCCGCTGGTGGCCGCGCAGCACGGCGCGTTCTTCCTGGCGATGCCGCCGGCCGACGGCGCCGAGGAGCACTACGAGCTGCGGATGCTGGGCTCCTACGGCTACTCGATGGGGTCGATGCCGACCTCGTTCCGGCCGGGGGAGGCGCTGGTGGGCACGGCGGCCGAGGAGAAGCGGACGATCCTCGTCTCCAACGCGCCGAGCGGCTATCTGAAGATCTCCTCGGGACTCGGGGAGGCTCCGCCGGCACAGGTGATCGTGCTGCCGGTGCTGTTCGAGGGCCAGGTGCTCGGCGTCATCGAGCTGGCGTCCTTCACGCCGTTCACGCAGATCCAGAGGGACTTTCTCAACCAGCTCGCCGAGATGATCGCGACCAGCGTGAACACCATCTCCGTCAACACCAAGACGGAGCAGTTGCTGAAGCAGTCGCAGGAGCTGACCGAGCAGCTGCGGGAGCGGTCGGCGGAGTTGGAGCAGCGGCAGAAGGCCCTCCAGGCGTCCAACGCCGAACTGGAGGAGAAGGCCGAGCTGCTGGCGCGGCAGAACCGGGACATCGAGGTGAAGAACACCGAGATCGAGGAGGCGCGGCAGGTTCTGGAGGAGCGGGCCGAGCAGCTCGCGGTGTCGATGCGGTACAAGAGCGAGTTCCTCGCCAACATGTCGCACGAACTGCGTACGCCGCTCAACTCGCTGCTGATCCTGGCCAAGCTGCTCGCGGACAACGCCGAGGGGAACCTCTCGCCGAAGCAGGTCGAGTTCGCCGAGACGATCCACGGGGCGGGTTCCGACCTGCTCCAGCTGATCAACGACATCCTCGATCTGTCGAAGGTCGAGGCGGGCAAGATGGACGTCTCCCCGACGCGCATCGCGCTCGTGCAGCTCGTGGACTACGTCGAGGCCACCTTCCGTCCGCTCACCGCGGAGAAGGGCCTGGACCTGTCCGTGCGGGTGTCGCCGGAGCTGCCGGCCACGCTGCACACCGACGAGCAGCGGCTTCTTCAGGTGCTGCGCAACCTGCTGTCCAACGCGGTGAAGTTCACCGACTCCGGCTCGGTGGAGCTGGTCATCCGGCCGGCCGGGGCGGACGTACCGGTGGCGATCCGGGAGCAGTTGCTGGAGGCCGGTTCGCTGGCGGACGCCGACGCGCCGCTGATCGCGTTCTCGGTGACCGACACGGGTATCGGGATCGCGGCCGGCAAGATGCGCGTGATCTTCGAGGCGTTCAAGCAGGCCGACGGCACCACCAGCCGCAAGTACGGCGGTACCGGCCTCGGACTGTCGATCTCGCGGGAGATCGCGCAGCTGCTCGGTGGTGAGATCTACGCCCAGAGCGAGCCGGGGCGTGGTTCGACGTTCACGCTGTATCTGCCGCTGCACCCGAGCGAGCTGCCGCCGCAGGGCTACCAGCAGGTCGTGCCGCAGCTGGAGGCGGGAGACCTGGTGGCGTCCGAGAGCGGGAAGCGGGAGCCGTCGGAGCTGTCCGGCGTGCAGATCCAGACGCCGGCGGAGGTGAGGTCGTACCAGGACACGCAGAACGGTCCGGCCGCCCTGTTCCGGCGCCGGCGCCGGTCCGCGGCCGGGAGCGAGCCGCAGGTCGGCCGGCCCGAGCAGTGGGCGCCCGTGCGGCAGGAGTCGGCGCCGCAGGGGCCGCGGGGCATCCGGTTCGGCGGGGAGAAGGTGCTGATCGTCGACGACGACATCCGCAATGTGTTCGCCCTGACCAGCGTCCTCGAGCAGCACGGGCTGTCGGTGCTGTACGCGGAGAACGGCCGTGAGGGCATCGAGGTCCTGGAGCAGCACGAGGACGTGGCGGTCGTCCTGATGGACATCATGATGCCGGAGATGGACGGGTACGCGACGACCACGGCGATCCGCCGGATGCCGCAGTTCTCCGGCCTGCCGATCATCGCGCTGACCGCGAAGGCGATGAAGGGCGACCGGGAGAAGGCGATCGAGTCGGGCGCCTCCGACTACGTCACCAAGCCGGTCGACCCCGATCACCTGCTGGCGGTGATGGCCCAGTGGATGCGCGCCGAGTGACGGGAACCGTCCGGGGGCGCGGGGAGTTGCTGACTCACGGTGTCCGAAGGCGTGTAGCGGGGCGGGATTCGGGGAACCTTCTGGTCTTCCGCCGCGTTCCTGCTACGTGCACAGTGACATCACGGTGACAGGGTGTGGCGACGGTCGGGGTGCGGCTACCATGACCGGCACAAGGAAGGGCGGCGCAAAGGAGTCGTCCCCAGGGGCGGCGCCCGGTGCACTGCCGGGGCGAGGAGGGCGGGCCATGGTGCAGAAGGCCAAGATCCTCCTGGTCGATGACCGGCCGGAGAATCTGCTGGCGCTGGAGGCGATCCTCTCTGCGCTCGATCAGACGCTGGTGCGGGCATCGTCCGGGGAAGAGGCGCTCAAAGCACTGCTGACGGACGACTTCGCGGTCATTCTGCTGGACGTCCAGATGCCGGGAATGGACGGTTTCGAAACGGCCGCGCACATCAAGCGGCGAGAACGGACTCGGGACATCCCGATCATCTTCCTGACGGCGATCAATCACGGCCCGCACCACACCTTCCGCGGGTATGCGGCGGGTGCGGTCGACTACATCTCCAAGCCGTTCGATCCGTGGGTGCTGCGCGCGAAGGTCTCGGTCTTCGTCGAGCTGTACATGAAGAACTGTCAGCTGCGGGAGCAGGCGGCCTTGCTGCGGCTCCAGTTGGAGGGCGGCGGAGGCAAGGCGGCGGCCGGCGGCGCCAAGGAGTCGCCAGGGCTGCTGGCCGAGCTGTCGGCGCGGCTCGCGGCCGTCGAGGAGCAGGCCGAGGCGCTGTCCAAGCAGCTCGACGACGAGTCGGCGGACGCGGCGGCGGTGGCCACGGCGGCGCATCTGGAGCGCAAACTCACCGGTCTGCGCCGGGCGCTGGACGCACTGGAACCCGGCACCGGAAGCGGTCCGCCCTCCGTGACGTCGCAGAGCTGAACCGGAACCGACAGATGCCGCGCCCGGAGTTGTGCGTGAGCAGGTGTCAGCGCTGCGGGGGCGTGCGTCAGTTCCGCGCCTCCCGGGGAGCGACACGAACGGGTGAAGCAGCGGTCACACGTGTCCGCTGTCGTCTCCCCCGGTAACCTCACACCATGGCCTCACGTCCCTCCGCAGCGAAGAAGCAGCCCGCCAAGAAGGCAGCAGCTCCCGCGAAGGCTCCGGCGAAGAAGGCCGCCGCCAAAAAGGCCCCGGCGAAGAAGGCGCCCGCCCGGAAAGCCGCGGCCGCCAAGCCCGTGCCCAAACCGGCCCCCAGTCCCACCGGGGGCATCTACCGGCTCGTGCGCGCCGTCTGGCTGGGTCTGGCGCATGCCGTCGGAGCGGTGTTCCGCGGCATAGGGAACGGCGCGAAGAACCTCGACCCCGCCCACCGCAAGGACGGCGTCGCTCTGCTGCTGTTCGGCCTCGCGCTGATCGTCGCCGCGGGGACCTGGGCAGATCTGCGCGGCCCGGTCGGCGACCTCGTCGAGATCCTGGTGACCGGCTCCTTCGGCCGTCTCGACCTGCTGGTGCCGATCCTGCTCGCCGTCATCGCCGTACGGTTCGTCCGGCACCCGGAGAAGCCCGAGGCCAACGGCCGTATCGTGATCGGACTGTCCGCGCTGCTCATCGGTGTGCTCGGGCAGGTCCACATCGCCTGCGGCTCGCCCGCGCGCAGCGACGGCATGCAGGCGATAAGGGACGCGGGGGGTCTCATCGGCTGGTCCGCGGCGACGCCGCTGACGTACACCATGGGCGAGGTCCTTGCCGTACCGCTGCTCGTGCTGCTCACGATCTTCGGGCTGCTGGTGGTCACCGCCACGCCCGTCAACGCCATCCCGCAGCGGCTGCGGCAGCTCGGGGTGCGCCTCGGCGTAGTGCACGACCCGGCGGCCGACGAGGAGTATGACGAGTTCGGCGACGACGAGGAGCGCTACGACGAGCAGTGGCGCGAGGCGCTGCCCGCGCGCTCCCGGCGTCGCTCCGGCGCCCCTGAGGCCTTCGACCCCGACAGCGCCGAGCAGGAGGCGCTCGGCCGGCGTCGCGGCCGTCCCAGGCGCTCGGCCGTGCCGCAGCCCGCGATGGACCGGCGGATGGACGCGGTCGACATCGCGGCGGCCGCCGCTGCCGACCTCGACGGGGCCGTGCTGCACGGCATGCCGCCGTCCCGGATCGTCGCCGACCTCACCCAGGGTGTGAGCGTCGGTGACCGTGAGCCCACCACGCCCACGCCCGTCCCGGCTCCGGCCGGCCGGCCGGGGCAGGAGAAGCTCAAGTCCGGCGCCGTCCCCGACCTGACCAAGGCGGCTCCCGAGGCGCCGCGCGAGCTGCCGCCGCGCGCCGAGCAGCTCCAGCTGTCCGGGGACATCACCTACGCGCTGCCCTCGCTGGACCTCCTCACGCGCGGCGGCCCCGGCAAGGTGCGCAGCGCCGCCAACGACGCGGTGGTCGCCTCGCTCACCAACGTCTTCTCGGAGTTCAAGGTCGACGCCGCCGTCACCGGTTTCACCCGCGGCCCGACGGTCACGCGCTACGAGGTCGAACTCGGCCCCGCCGTCAAGGTCGAGCGGATCACCGCCCTGACGAAGAACATCGCGTACGCCGTCGCCAGCCCGGACGTGCGGATCATCTCGCCGATCCCGGGGAAGTCCGCGGTCGGCATCGAGATCCCGAACACCGACCGCGAGATGGTCAACCTCGGCGATGTGCTCCGGCTGGCCGAGTCCGCCGAGGACGACGATCCGATGCTGGTCGCCTTCGGCAAGGACGTCGAGGGCGGCTATGTCATGCACTCGCTGGCGAAGATGCCGCACATACTGGTCGCCGGCGCCACCGGGTCCGGCAAGTCGTCCTGCATCAACTGTCTGATCACCTCGGTCATGATGCGGGCGACCCCGGAGGACGTCCGGATGATCCTGGTCGACCCCAAGCGCGTCGAGCTGACCGCCTACGAGGGCATCCCGCACCTGATCACGCCCATCATCACCAACCCCAAGCGGGCCGCCGAGGCGCTCCAGTGGGTCGTACGCGAGATGGACCTGCGCTACGACGACCTGGCGGCGTACGGCTACCGGCACATCGACGACTTCAACCGCGCGGTGCGGGAGGGGACCGTCAAGAAGCCCGAGGGCAGTGAGCGCGAGCTTCAGCCGTATCCGTATCTGCTCGTGATCGTCGACGAGCTGGCCGACCTGATGATGGTCGCGCCGCGTGACGTCGAGGACTCGATCGTGCGGATCACGCAGCTCGCGCGCGCCGCCGGCATCCACCTGGTGCTGGCCACGCAGCGGCCGTCGGTGGACGTGGTGACCGGTCTGATCAAGGCGAACGTCCCCTCGCGGCTCGCGTTCGCCACCTCCTCGCTCGCCGACTCGCGGGTCATCCTCGACCAGCCCGGAGCCGAGAAGCTGATCGGCAAGGGTGACGGACTGTTCCTGCCGATGGGCGCGAACAAGCCGACGCGTATGCAGGGCGCGTTCGTCACCGAGGCCGAGGTCGCGGTGATCGTGCAGCACTGCAAGGACCAGATGGCCCCCGTCTTCCGGGACGACGTCACCGTGGGCACCAAGCAGAAGAAGGAGATCGACGAGGACATCGGCGACGACCTCGACCTGCTGTGCCAGGCGGCCGAGCTGGTCGTCTCCACCCAGTTCGGTTCGACGTCGATGCTCCAGCGCAAGCTGCGCGTCGGCTTCGCCAAGGCCGGGCGGCTGATGGACCTCATGGAGTCGCGCAGCATCGTCGGCCCGAGCGAGGGATCGAAGGCACGTGACGTTCTGGTGAAACCCGACGAGTTGGACGGAGTGCTCGCCGTGATCCGCGGGGAGCCTGAAGAGTAGACGTTTCTCCGTGGGGACGGCGGGCGTCCGTGACTCACCCGTTAGAGAGCGGTGGGCAACCGTTTCCCCTCGTGGTACGTCCAGTTGAACGAGCGGACAGGTGCGCGTTCCACCCTGGCGTCGTACCTGGCCCGTCATCGGTGTGTCCGGCCATACCGATGGCGTACAAAGTCCCACCGCCCGGTTGCCCCTCCCTTTCGTACCCCCCCTAGACTGAACCTCCAGCACAGGTGGCTACACGCTCGAAAGGCGCCCCCGTGTCCATCGGCAGCAACTCCCCTGAAGACGAGCGTCCGTTCGAAGACGTTTCCGAGGCAGCCCACCCCTCCATCGGCCGAGCCCTGCAGCAGGCCCGCATCGCGGCCGGGCTCACCGTCGACGACGTCAGTACCGCCACCCGCGTCCGTATCGCCATCGTGCACGCCATCGAAGCGGACGACTTCGCGCCCTGCGGCGGCGACGTCTACGCGCGCGGTCACATCCGGACGCTGGCACGGGCCGTCCACCTCGACCCCGCCCAGCTGATGGAGCAGTACGACGCCGCCCACGGCGGACGGCCGGCACCCACCCCGGCCGCACCCATGTTCGAGGCGGAACGCATCCGTCCCGAGCGGCGCGGGCCGAACTGGACCGCTGCCATGGTCGCCGCGATCGTCGCCGTGGTCGGCTTCGTCGGATTCACCGCGTTCAAGGGCGACGACGGCACGACCGACGTCGCCGACGGCACCACCCCGTCGACCAGCGCGCCCGCCACGCCGACACCGAAGACCGAGAAGCCCATCGACGAGAAGCCGGAGCCCTCCGACAGCGCCATCGCCGCGGCCCCGCAGGACAAGGTGACCGTCCAGGTCACGGCCACCGACGGCAAGAGCTGGATCTTCGCCAAGGACCACAACGGCCGGATGCTCTTCGACGGCCTGCTCAAGCAGGGCGAGTCCCAGACCTTCCAGGACAGCGAGAAGGTCAACCTCGTCCTCGGCGACGCCGGAGCGGTCGAGCTCCACGTCAACGGCAAGAAGATCGACGACGACTTCCAGCCGGGCGCGGTGGAGCGGCTGACGTACACCAAGGGCGACCCGCAGGCCGGCTGAGGCAGGGGCGGAGTCCAGGATTCGCAAGGGGTCGGCGGTCGTCGCCGGCCCCTTCGGCATGACGCCCGAAGATCGCCAACCCCGTCGACAGGGGGTGTCAGTCAGACAAAGTAGTCTTGAGCCCATGCCTGAACGCCGTACCGTCGCACTCGTCACCCTTGGCTGCGCCCGTAACGAGGTGGACTCGGAGGAGCTCGCAGGCCGTTTGGAGGCGGACGGCTGGCAGCTCGTGGAGGACGCCCAGGACGCCGACGTCGCCGTCGTCAACACCTGTGGCTTCGTCGACGCCGCCAAGAAGGACTCCGTCGACGCCCTCCTGGAGGCCAACGACCTCAAGGGTCATGGCAGAACCCAGGCCGTAGTGGCGGTGGGCTGCATGGCCGAGCGCTACGGCAAGGACCTCGCCGAGGCACTCCCGGAGGCCGACGGCGTACTCGGATTCGACGACTACGCCGACATCTCCGACCGCCTCCAGACCATCCTCAACGGCGGTATCCACGCCTCCCACACCCCGCGCGACCGGCGCAAGCTGCTGCCGATCAGCCCCGCCGAGCGGCAGGAATCGGCCGGTTCGGTGGCCCTTCCGGGTCATGCTCCGGCAGACCTTCCGGACGGGCTCGCCCCGGCCTCCGGGCCCCGTGCGCCGCTGCGCCGCCGGCTCGACGGCAACCCGGTCGCCTCGGTCAAGCTCGCCTCCGGCTGCGACCGGCGCTGCTCCTTCTGCGCCATCCCCTCCTTCCGCGGCTCCTTCATCTCCCGCCGCCCGAGCGACGTGCTGAACGAGACCCGGTGGCTGGCCGAGCAGGGCGTCAAGGAGATCATGCTGGTCTCCGAGAACAACACCTCCTACGGCAAGGACCTCGGCGACATCCGGCTGCTGGAGTCACTGCTGCCCGAGCTGGCCGAGGTCGACGGCCTGGAGCGGGTGCGGGTCAGCTACCTCCAGCCGGCCGAGATGCGGCCCGGCCTGATCGACGTGCTGACCTCCACGCCGAAGATCGCCCCCTACTTCGACCTGTCCTTCCAGCACTCCGCCCCCGACGTGCTGCGTGCGATGCGCCGCTTCGGCGACACGGACCGCTTCCTCGAACTGCTCGACACCATCCGGAGCAAGGCGCCCGAGGCGGGGGTGCGCTCCAACTTCATCGTCGGCTTCCCCGGCGAGTCCGAGGCCGACCTGGCCGAGCTGGAGCGGTTCCTCAACCACGCGCGTCTGGACGCCATCGGTGTCTTCGGGTACTCCGACGAGGACGGCACCGAGGCCGCGACGTACGAGAACAAGCTCCACGAGGACGTCGTCGCCGAGCGGCTCGCGCGGATCTCCCGGCTCGCCGAGGAACTCGTCTCGCAGCGCGCCGAGGAGCGGCTGGGCGAGAGCCTGCACGTGTTCGTGGAGTCGGTGGACCCCATCGAGGGCGTGTACGGCCGTGCGGCCCACCAGGCGCCCGAGACCGACGGCCAGGTGCTGCTCACGAGCGGCGAAGGTCTGAGCGTCGGTCGTATGGTCGAGGCGAAGGTGGTCGGTACGGAAGGTGTCGACCTGGTGGCCGAGCCCCTTCAGGGTTCGATCGGGTGTAGTGAGGAGGCGGACAGATGACGGGTGTCCCGGCATCGGCCGCGGGTGGCTCCTCAAGGGCGAAGGGGGCGGCCACGAGCCCTGCCCCCGGTTCTTCGGGGGCAGGTCCGGAGACGGGTTCCGACGTCACCGGCGCCACCATGGACGAGCAGGGAACCGTGCGGGCCGCGCGCGGCGCGAAGATCGCGGCCGCGGCCGTCAACCAGGCCAGCGTCTGGAACGTGGCCAATCTGCTGACCATGCTCCGGCTCATCCTGGTCCCCGGCTTCGTCGCCCTGATGCTGGCCGACGGCGGGCACGACCCGGCGTGGCGCGCCTTCGCCTGGGCGGCCTTCGCCGTCGCCATGATCACCGACCTGTTCGACGGGCATCTGGCGCGGACCTACAACCTCGTCACCGACTTCGGGAAGATCGCCGATCCGATCGCCGACAAGGCGATCATGGGAGCGGCCCTGATCTGCCTCTCCGCGCTGGGCGACCTGCCGTGGTGGGTGACGGGCGTCATCCTGGGCCGGGAACTCGGGATCACCCTGCTGCGTTTCCTGGTCATCAGGTACGGCGTCATTCCGGCGAGCCGGGGCGGCAAGCTCAAGACGCTCACCCAGGGCGTGGCCGTCGGGATGTACATCCTGGCGCTCACCGGCTGGCTGGCCACGCTGCGCTGGTGGGTGATGGCCGCGGCGGTCCTGCTGACCGTGGTGACCGGGCTCGACTACGTGAGACAGGCCATTGTGCTGCGCAGGCAGGGGATCGCCGAGCGACGGGCGGCTTCGGGGGCGACGCAGGCGTGAGCGCCCCGGCCACGGACGTGGTGCGACTACTGACGGTGAGGGGTGAGACGCTCGCCGTGGCCGAGTCGCTGACGGGTGGCCTGGTCGCGGCGGAGATCACCTCCGTGCCCGGGGCGTCCAAGGTGTTCCGGGGATCGGTCACGGCGTACGCCACCTCGCTCAAGCACGAGCTGCTCGGCGTGGACGCGGACCTGCTGGCCGCGCGCGGAGCCGTGGACGCGCAGGTGGCGGCCCAGATGGCGGCCGGAGTGCGCAGGGCGCTTGGCGCCGACTGGGGCGTCGCCACCACCGGAGTCGCCGGTCCCGACGCACAGGACGGGCAGCCCGTCGGGACGGTTTTCGTCGCGGTGGAGGGGCCCTCGGGGCCGGACGCCGGTTCCGCCTCTGGCGGAAAAGTGGAGGCCCTGCGGTTGAACGGCAGCCGGGCGGAAATTCGTAGAGAGAGTGTACGGAGCGTACTCGCAGTGCTCCTGAGAGAGCTGGCGGGCGAACAGACCGGGAATGAGCGGGCACAGGATACGGAACAGAACGGGGGGTTTTGATGTTTGCAGCCCTGAGTGAACACGACATCGCTCCCCGCACGGCCGCAGCGCAAGGCGGTACGGTGGGGCGTGAAGGATGCGGCTACGCGGTCCGAGGAGGGAGCCACCGATGATTCTGCTCCGTCGCCTGTTGGGTGACGTGCTGCGTCGGCAGCGCCAGCGCCAGGGCCGTACTCTGCGCGAAGTCTCCTCATCCGCCCGGGTCTCGCTCGGCTATCTCTCCGAGGTGGAGCGGGGGCAGAAGGAGGCTTCCTCCGAACTGCTCGCCGCCATCTGCGACGCGCTGGACGTACGGATGTCCGAGCTCATGCGGGAAGTGAGCGACGAGCTCGCCCTCGCGGAGCTGGCTCAGTCGGCTGCGGCCACCCCCAGTGGGCCTGTACCGGCGTCGGTTCGCCCGATGCTGGGTTCCGTGTCGGTGACCGGAGTGCCACCGGAGCGGGTGACCATCAAGGCACCCGCCGAGGCGGTGGACGTGGTCGCCGCCTGATGTGCCCCTGAGTGGGTGTGTCGACCGACGAGTACGTGTAAAGACGGGTGCGAGTACGTGTAGGCGTACGGCAACTGTGAGGCCCCGGCCGGGGCCTCTCCGGTAGATCCGGAGGGGTGCGGTCGGGGTTTTTTGCGTGGATGCGCCCTCTCCTGGGTTTCGCGGGTGCGTTTGCTGGGTTTCGGAGCCGGCGTCATCGTGGAGGGGCATGTCGGGAGTCGATCACCCGGAGGTATGGATGTACGTCGTGAAAAGCCCTCTGTCCGACGCGGACCTGACCACCGTGTCCGAGGCACTGCAAGGCGCGCTCGTCGATCTGATCGACCTGTCGCTGGTGGCCAAGCAGGTGCACTGGAACGTGGTCGGTCCACGGTTCCGTTCGGTGCACCTCCAGCTCGACGAGGTCGTGGACATCGCGCGCACACACTCCGACACCGTGGCGGAGCGGGCCTCGGCTCTGGGCGTCTC
Source organism: Streptomyces sp. ID05-39B (assembly GCF_033794725.1). Lineage (NCBI taxonomy): Bacteria > Bacillati > Actinomycetota > Actinomycetes > Kitasatosporales > Streptomycetaceae > Streptomyces > Streptomyces sp. ID05-39B. The sequence continues at coordinate 18,599 of NZ_JARGEF010000149.1, forward strand.
ACCGGACGGGCGGGCGGCCACGGTCGCCGGTGCCAGCGGGATCACCGTGGCGCCTGAGGGCTGGGTCAAGGACACCGACGCTGTCGGTGTGCTGGTGACGGCGCTGGGAACGGTGATCACCCGGATGCGGGAACGGGTGGCGGCCACGGGAGAGGCCGACCCCGTGAGCCAGGACGTCTTCATCGGGATCACTGGGGATCTGGAGAAGCAGCACTGGATGTTCCAGGCGGAGAGCGGGTGACGGACGGGGCGCTCGGGCCTCACCGAGGTGGTGGCGGCCGTCCGGCGTCGCCGTGTGCGGGCTGACGGGGTTGTCGGCGGCGGGCTGGAGGCGACGGCCATGACGGGACCGATAGTGCGCCGGGGGGCCGCGCTGGGGCTCGGGGCGGTGTGGTGGTGGGCCGCGGTACGGCTTGCCGTGGCGCCAGACGCCGGGGTGCTGGAGGGGACCGTAGCGGCCGGTGGGTGGGGGCTGAGCCTGCTGCCGGTGCACTGCGTGGCCAAGTCGCGCGCCGTGGGGGCGGTCGCGGCGGGGCGGTGGGGAGCCGCCTGGCGGGGGAAGCGGGGGCGGGGCGAGGCCGAGGGCGGGGTCTCGTGAGACCGGCTCGCTGTCGTCGTCCTGCGGCTGTCCGAGCGGACGGTGGGGGCGCGTCGGGCGCTGCGACTACCAGGGCATGGCCACGCCGCCGTTCGGGCGGAGGATCTGGCCCGTGGTGAAGGCCGACGCGTCCGAGGCCAGGTGAAGCACGGCGTGGGCGACGTCCTCCGGTTCGCCGACCCGGCCCAGCGGCGACATGCGGGACATGCGGGCCTCGGTGTGTGCCTGTGCGTCGGTGTCGTGGCGGTCGGTCATGGGGGTGCGGATCCAGCCCGGGGCGACGGCGTTGACGCGGATGCCGTGGGGGCCGACCTCGGTCGCCAGGGTCTTCGTCAGCTGGACCACGGCGGCCTTGGCGACGCCGTAGCACAGGAGGCCGGGGGCGCCCGTGTCGACCGCGCCCGAGGCCATCGTGATGATGCTGCCGCGGGTGTGATGGGCGAGCATCAGGCGGGCCGCCTCCTGGCAGGCGTGCAGTACGCCCTTGAAGTTGACGGCCAGGACGCGGTCCAGGTCCTCCTCGCGGGTCTCCAGGACCGGGCTGCTGTGCATGATGCCGGCGACGGCGGCCATGATGTCCAGCCGTTGGCAGGAGTCCACGGCCTTGCGCAGCCGGGCGCGGTCGGTGACGTCCAGATGATGGGTGTGGGCCGTACCGCCCCGGTCCTTGATGAGGGCCGCCGTCTCGTGCAGGCCCTTCGCGTCGCGGTCCGCGCCGTGCACCGTGGCGCCGGCCTCGGCGAGCAGGACGGCGCAGGCGCGGCCGATGCCGGCGGCGGCGCCGGTGACGAACGCGGTTCGCCCGGTGAGGTCGTACGCCTTCACGCCCATGAAGGGACGGTACGAAAGTTTCTGACGGTCCGTCAATTGGCTGTGCGGGGGCGGATGCGGCG
>NZ_JARGEF010000014.1:0-66600 GCF_033794725.1 Streptomyces sp. ID05-39B
CCCCGCACGAGGACAAGGACTCCCTCCCCACCAGCCGCGCCCGCGGCCGGCTCTCCAGGCCCGAACTGGATCTGCTGGAGTCCACCACCGTCATGTTTCGCCAGTGGGACGCCCAGTGCGGCGGCGGACTGCGCCGCAAGGCGGTCGTCGGTCAGCTCCACGAGGTGACGGACCTCCTCCAGGAACCCCAGCCCGAGGCCACCAGCAGGAAGCTGTTCAAGGTCGCCGCCGAGCTGGCCGAACTGGCCGGCTGGATGTCGTACGACGTGGGGCTCCAGCCCACCGCGCAGAAGTACTTCGTCCTCGCGCTGCACGCCGCCAAGGAGGCCGGTGACCGGCCGCTCGGCTCGTACGTGCTGTCCAGCATGAGCCGTCAGATGATCCACCTCGGACGGCCCGAGGACGCCCTGGAGCTGATCCACCTCGCGCAGTACGGCAGCCGGGACTGCGCGAGCCCGCGCACCCAGTCGATGCTGTATGCGATGGAGGCACGCGCCTACGCCAACATGGGCCAGCCCGGCCGCTGCAAGCGGGCCGTCAGGATGGCCGAGGACGTCTTCGCCGACGCGGACGACTGGGACGAGCCCGACCCCGACTGGATCAGCTTCTTCTCCGAGGCCGAGCTGTACGGGGAGAACTCGCACTCCTTCCGCGATCTGGCCTATGTGGCAGGCCGCAGCCCGACCTACGCCTCGCTGGCCGAGCCGCTCATGCAGAAGGCGGTGGACCTGTTCGCGAAGGACAGCGATCACCAGCGGTCCTACGCGCTGAACCTCATCGGCATGGCCACCGTGCACCTGCTGCGCCAGGAGCCCGCGCAGAGTGCCGTACTGGCCGCACAGGCCATGAAGGCGGCCAAGCGGGTCCGCTCCGAGCGTGTCAACACTCGTATCCGAAAGACCGTCGACACGGCCGTCCGCGACTTCGGGGACCTCGCCGAGGTCGTCGATCTCACCGACCGGCTCGCCGTGGAGCTGCCGGAGACCGCGGAGGCGGTCTGACACACGGCGAAACCCCTGAACCCCGGCCGCGGCCGGCCCTCCCGAACCGCCCGACTCGGCTCCCCCGTGCCAGGTCATCGGAAGGCCGACCGCGGCCGGTTTGCGTGTTCCGACGAAGGTTGCGCCACGATAACGATCCACTCGCACAACATCAGCCAGTTCATCGAGGCGTAACCCACGAGGTGCCTTCGTCACGGCGGCGAAACAACGAGGGGCGTCGACCGAAACGGCGCTGCGCCAATCTCATGGCGCATAACCGGCCCACCCCCGAATCCCGCTCTGGCTTCGCCCGCACGGGGCCGTACCAACGACGAGGAGACGCCGATGGCACCAGCCATCACGCTTGCGGCGGACGCACCCACGCTGTCGTCCGCGAACACAGGCTTCATGCTCATCTGTTCCGCCCTGGTGATGCTCATGACCCCGGGCCTGGCCTTCTTCTACGGAGGCATGGTCCGAGTCAAGAGCACCCTGAACATGCTGATGATGAGCTTCATCAGCCTGGGGATCGTCACGATCCTCTGGGTGCTCTACGGCTTCTCCCTCGCCTTCGGCACCGACTCCGGCTCGCTGATCGGCTGGAACTCCGACTGGGTCGGCCTCAGCAACATCGGCCTGACGCAGCTGTGGGACGGCTACACGATCCCCGTCTTCGTCTTCCTGGTCTTCCAGCTGATGTTCGCCATCATCACGCCCGCCCTGATAAGCGGTGCGCTCGCGGACCGCGTGAAGTTCTCCGCCTGGGCACTGTTCATCACCCTGTGGGCCACGATCGTGTACTTCCCCGTCGCCCACTGGGTCTGGGGCGCCGGCGGCTGGGCCTTCGAGCTCGGCGTGATCGACTTCGCCGGTGGTACGGCGGTGCACATCAACGCCGGTGCCGCGGCCCTCGGCGTGATCCTGGTCATCGGCAAGCGCGTCGGATTCAAGAAGGACCCGATGCGCCCGCACAGCCTCCCGCTGGTCATGCTCGGTGCCGGTCTGCTGTGGTTCGGCTGGTTCGGCTTCAACGCCGGCTCGTGGCTCGGCAACGACGACGGCGTCGGCGCGCTGATGTTCGTCAACACCCAGGTCGCCACCGCCGCCGCCATGCTGGCCTGGCTGATCTACGAGAAGATCCGCCACGGCGCGTTCACCACGCTGGGCGCCGCCTCCGGCGCGGTCGCCGGTCTGGTCGCCATCACCCCCTCGGGCGGTGCGGTCTCCCCGCTCGGCGCGATCGCCGTCGGCGTCATCGCCGGTGTCCTGTGCGCCATGGCCGTCGGCCTCAAGTACAAGTTCGGTTACGACGACTCGCTCGACGTGGTCGGCGTTCACCTGGTCGGCGGGGTCGTCGGCTCCCTGCTGATCGGCTTCTTCGCCAGCGGCAAGGGCCAGTCCGAGGTCCAGGGCCTCTTCTACGGCGGCGGCCTCGACCAGTTCTGGAAGCAGTGCGCCGGAGTCTTCGCGGTCCTCGGCTACTCGCTGGTGGTCTCCGCGATCCTCGCCTTCCTGCTCGACAGGACGATCGGCATGCGCGTCCCCGAGGACGACGAGGTGGCCGGCATCGACCAGGCCGAGCACGCCGAGACCGCATACGACTTCAGCGGTGCGGGTGGCGGTGCCGCCCGGTCCAACGTCACGGGCCCGGTGGCCGACACTGCGAGCAAGAAGGTGGACGCATGAAGCTCATCACCGCCGTCGTGAAGCCCCACCGGCTCGACGAGATCAAGGAAGCCCTCCAGGCCTTCGGGGTCCACGGCCTCACGGTCACCGAGGCCAGCGGTTACGGTCGTCAGCGGGGACACACCGAGGTCTACCGCGGTGCCGAGTACACCGTCGACCTCGTCCCCAAGATCCGCATCGAGGTGCTGGCCGAGGACGACGACGCCGAGCAGCTGATCGACGTCATCGTCAAGGCGGCCCGCACCGGCAAGATCGGTGACGGCAAGGTCTGGTCCCTCCCGGTCGAGACCGCCGTACGGGTCCGCACCGGCGAGCGCGGCCCGGACGCGCTCTGACCGCAGAACAGAACAGGAGCCACTGGGTGACGAGTACGGACGTGCGCAAGGATGCAGAGGACTCGGGACCCAGCGGCTACGCGGCGGCCCGGCTGCGCCTCCTCACCGAGGAGGCGCGGTCCGGGCCGCCGCGCCGTTCCGCCCTCTCCGAACTGACCGACGACTGGCTGGCGGGCCTGTTCACCGCCGGCAGCGAGGAACTCAGGGGCGTCTCCCTGGTCGCCGTCGGCGGCTACGGCCGCGGCGAACTGTCCCCGCGCAGCGACCTCGACCTCCTGCTGCTGCACGACGGCAGCGACCCCCAGGCCGTCGCCGCCCTCGCCGACCGCCTCTGGTACCCGGTCTGGGACCTCGGTCTCGCCCTGGACCACTCCGTGCGCACACCGGCGGAGGCCCGCAAGACCGCCGGCGAGGACCTCAAGGTCCAGCTCGGTCTGCTCGACGCCCGCCACCTCGTGGGCGACCTCGGGCTGACGGCGGGACTGCGCACGGCCGTACTGGCCGACTGGCGCAACCAGGCGCCCAAACGGCTGCCCGAACTCCAGGAGCTGTGCGCCGAGCGCGCCGAGCGCCAGGGCGAACTGCAGTACCTGCTGGAACCCGACCTCAAGGAGGCCCGCGGCGGCCTGCGCGACGCCACCGCCCTGCGCGCCGTCGCCGCCTCCTGGCTCGCCGACGCTCCTCGCGAGGGCCTCGACGACGCCCGCCGCCGCCTCCTCGACGTCCGTGACGCCCTGCACCTGACGACCGGCCGCGCCACCGACCGGCTGGCTCTCCAGGAACAGGACCAGGTCGCCGCCGAACTCGGCCTCCTCGACGCCGACACCCTCCTGCGCCAGGTGTACGAGGCCGCCCGCGTCATCTCGTACGCCAGCGACGTCACCTGGCGTGAAGTGGGGCGCGTGCTCAAAGCGCGCTCGGTGCGGCCCCGGCTGCGCGCCATGCTCGGCGGCGGCAAGCCCGTCGCCGAACGCTCCCCGCTGGCCGAAGGCGTCGTGGAGCAGGACGGCGAGGTGGTGCTCGCCCGCGCCGCGCGCCCCGAACGCGACCCCGTGCTGCCCCTGCGGGCCGCGGCTGCCGCCGCCCAGGCCGGCCTCCCCCTCTCCCTGCACGCCGTACGGCGTCTGGCGGCCACCGTGCGCCCGCTGCCCACACCCTGGCCCGCCGAGGCCCGCGAGCAGCTCGTGACCCTGCTCGGCTCGGGGCAGCCCACGATCGAGGTCTGGGAGGCGCTGGAGGCCGAAGGGCTGATCACCCGGCTGCTGCCCGACTGGGAGCGGGTGCGCTGCCGGCCCCAGCGCAACGCCGTGCACATCTGGACCGTCGACCGGCACCTCATCGAGACCGCCGTGCGCGCCTCCGAATTCACCCGCCGCGTCAGCCGTCCCGACCTGCTGCTCGTCGCCGCCCTGCTGCACGACATCGGCAAGGGCTGGCCCGGCGACCACTCCGTGGCCGGCGAGATCATCGCCAAGGACGTGGCCGCCCGCATCGGCTTCGACCGCACCGAGGTGGCCGTCCTCTCCACCCTCGTACGGCATCACCTGCTGCTCGTCGAGACCGCCACCCGGCGGGACCTGGAGGACCCGGCCACCGTCCGCTCGGTCGCCGAGGCGGTCGGCTCCCAGGGCACCCTGGAACTGCTGCACGCGCTGACCGAGGCGGACGCGCTGGCCACCGGCCCCGCGGCCTGGTCGTCCTGGCGGGGTTCGCTCGTGGCGGACCTGGTCAAGCGCGTCTCGGCGGTGCTCGCCGGGGAGCTTCCGGAGGAGCCCGAGGCCCCCGCGGCCACCGCAGAGCAGGAGCGGCTCGCCATCGAGACGGTCGCCACCGGCAGTCCCGTCCTGTCCCTGCGCGCGCAGACCGAACCCCAGGCCGACCCCGCGGACCAGCCGGCCGGCGACCCCGAGCCGCTCGGCGTGGAGCTGCTCATCGCCGTACCCGACCAGCCGCGGGTGCTGCCCGCGGTGGCCGGCGTGCTCGCCATGCACCGGCTGACCGTGCGCACGGCGGAGCTGCGGGCCCTGCCCCTGCCGTCCGGTGTCGAGGGCTCCGTGCTGCTGCTGAACTGGCGCGTCGCCGCGGAGTACGGCTCACTGCCCCAGGCCGCCCGGCTCCGCGCCGACCTGGTGCGCGCCCTGGACGGCTCCCTGGACATCGCGGGCAGGCTCGCGGAACGCGACGCGGCCTATCCCCGGCGCCGGGGCGTGGTGGCGCCCCCGCCGCGGGTGACCGTCGCCTCGGCGGCCTCCCGCCTGGCCACCGTCATCGAGGTACGCGCGCAGGACGCGCCGGGCCTGCTGTTCCGGATCGGGCGGGCGCTGGAGGACGCGGGGGTGCGGATGCGCAGCGCACACGTGAGCACGCTGGGCGCGAACGCGGTGGACGCGTTCTACGTCACGGGAGCCTCGGGCAGCCCGCTGCCGCGCGACGAGGCGGCCGCGGTGGCGCGGAAGCTGGAGGAGATGTTGCGGGGGTGACCTCTTGCGGTGCGGGAGGTCACCCGGTGTGCTCCCCGCCGACGCGGGGGTTTCGTCCCCGCCCGCTGTAATGCAGCGGGCGGGGACGTTTGTCTTGCGGGCCAGATACTCTGGAGGGCGACCCACTGCCCCCGACTTCGAGGACCGACGCCACCGTGTTCGATACCCTCTCCGACCGCCTCAGCGCGACTTTCAAGAATCTCCGCGGCAAGGGCAGGTTGTCCGAGGCGGACATCGACGCCACGGCCCGCGAGATCCGCATCGCGCTCCTCGAAGCCGACGTGGCGCTGCCCGTCGTCCGCACGTTCATCAAGAACGTCAAGGAGCGTGCCCTCGGCGTCGAGGTCTCCAAGGCCCTGAACCCGGCCCAGCAGGTCCTGAAGATCGTCAACGACGAACTCGTGACGATCCTGGGCGGCGAGACCCGGCGCCTGCGCTTCGCCAAGAACCCGCCCACCGTGATCATGCTGGCCGGTCTCCAGGGTGCCGGTAAGACGACCCTCGCGGGCAAGCTCGGCCGCTGGCTGAAGGAGCAGGGCCACTCGCCGCTGCTCGTCGCCGCCGACCTCCAGCGCCCCAACGCCGTCAACCAGCTCAGCGTCGTCGCCGAGCGGGCCGGCGTGGCCGTCTACGCCCCGCAGCCGGGCAACGGCGTCGGTGACCCGGTCCAGGTCGCCAAGGACTCCATCGACTACGCGAAGTCCAAGGTCCACGACATCGTGATCGTGGACACCGCCGGCCGGCTCGGCATCGACGCCGAGCTGATGCAGCAGGCCGCCGACATCCGCGACGCCGTCTCGCCCGACGAGATCCTCTTCGTCGTCGACGCGATGATCGGCCAGGACGCCGTCAACACCGCCGAGTCCTTCCGGGACGGCGTCGGCTTCGACGGCGTGGTGCTCTCCAAGCTCGACGGTGACGCCCGCGGTGGTGCCGCCCTGTCGATCCGGCAGATCACCGGCAAGCCGATCATGTTCGCGTCGAACGGCGAGAAGCTCGACGACTTCGACGCGTTCCACCCTGACCGGATGGCCTCCCGCATCCTCGACATGGGTGACCTGCTCACCCTCATCGAGCAGGCGGAGAAGACGTTCAGTCAGGAAGAGGCCGAGAAAATGGCCTCCAAGCTGGCGTCGAAGAAGGGCCAGGACTTCACCCTGGACGACTTCCTGTCCCAGATGGAACAGGTCAGGAAGATGGGGTCGATCTCCAAGCTGCTCGGCATGCTGCCGGGCATGGGCCAGATCAAGGACCAGATCCAGAACATCGACGAGCGCGACATCGACCGCATGGCCGCGATCATCAAGTCGATGACCCCGGCCGAGCGCCAGGATCCGGCGATCATCAACGGCTCGCGCCGCGCCCGTGTCGCCAAGGGTTCCGGTGTCGAGGTCAGCGCGGTGAAGGGCCTGGTCGAGCGGTTCTTCGAGGCCCGCAAGATGATGTCCCGCATGGCCCAGGGTGGCGGTATGCCGGGCATGCCCGGGATGCCGGGGATGGGCGGCGGTCCCGGCCGCGCCAAGAAGCAGCCGAAGAAGGCCAAGGGCAAGCAGCGCTCCGGCAACCCGATGAAGCGCCGGCAGCAGGAGCTGGAGGAGGCCGAGCGCAGGGCCGCCGGAGCCCAGGGCGGCGCCCTCGGCCTGCCGGGCCAGCAGGGAGGCCAGGACTTCGAGCTCCCCGACGAGTTCAAGAAGTTCATGGGCTGATCACGGCCGTACGGTGTCGGGGGCGCCCTCCTCAAGGGGGGTGCCCCCGTTGCGTTCCCGCAGGTGCTCACGGCTGCGGTGTGTCGTAACGTCCCGATATGACCAATGCTGCGCCGCCACGGAAGTCGCCCGACCAGCCCTGGCGTACCGAGGGTGCCCCGGAGGAGCCGCCCAAGCCGCCGCCGGGCGGGCGGCGGGTGCGCGGCGGCTGGTGGAGCCTGATCCTCGCCGCGCTGGTCGTGTTCCTGATCGCGCTGCTGGTGCTGTCGTTCTTCAACGAGGGCGACGAGCCGACCATCTCGTACACCGAGTTCAGCCGGCAGGTCGACGAGGGCAACGTCAGCAAGATCTACGCCAAGGGCGACGCCATCCAGGGGCAGCTGCGGAAGGGGCGGGACAACCCGGAGGGCGACGGGACGTACACCAAGTTCCGCACCGAGCGGCCGACCTTCGCCGACGACCGGCTCTGGGACGAACTCACCGAGCACGACGTCACCGTCACGGCCGAGCCGGTCGTCAAGCAGCGCAGTTTTCTCGCCAATCTGCTGATCTCCCTGGCGCCGATGGTGCTGCTCATCGCCGTGTGGGTGTTCATCGCCCGGCGGATGCGCTCGGGGGGCCTGGGCGGGGCGGGCGGCATGCTCGGCCGCAAGGCGCCGCCCAAACCGGTCGAGCTGGAGCCCGGTCAGGAGCGGACCACGTTCGACGACGTGGCCGGCATCGACGAGGTCGCGGGCGAGCTGAGCGATGTCGTCGACTTCCTGAAGAACCCCGACGCCTACCGCCGCATGGGCGCCAAGATGCCCCGCGGAGTGCTGCTCTCCGGGCCACCCGGCACCGGCAAGACGCTGCTCGCGCGGGCGGTGGCCGGGGAGGCGGGGGTGCCGTTCTTCTCCGCGTCGGCCTCCGAGTTCATCGAGATGATCGTGGGCGTCGGCGCCTCCCGGGTGCGCGAGCTGTTCGCGGAGGCCCGCAAGGTGGCCCCGTCGATCATCTTCATCGACGAGATCGACACCATCGGGCGGGCCCGCGGCGGCGGCTCGGCGATGGGCGGCCATGACGAGCGCGAGCAGACCCTCAACCAGATCCTGACCGAGATGGACGGCTTCTCCGGCTCAGAGGGCGTGATCGTCCTCGCCGCCACCAACCGCGCCGACATCCTGGACCCGGCCCTGACCCGGCCGGGCCGCTTCGACCGGATCGTCAGCGTCTCGCCCCCGGACCGCGGCGGCCGCGAGGCGATCCTCGCCATCCACACCCGAGAGATCCCGCTCGCCCCGGACGTCGACCTCGCCCAGGTGGCCCGTACGACCCCGGGCATGACCGGTGCCGAGCTGGCCAACCTCGCCAACGAGGCGGCCCTGCTCGCCGTCAAGCGAGGACAGCACCAGGTGAGCCGGAGCGACCTGTCCGAGGCCCTGGAGAAGGTGCAGCTCGGCGCGGAACGCTCCCTGGTGATGCCCGAGGAGGAGCGGCGCAGGACGGCGTACCACGAGAGCGGGCACGCGCTGCTGGGGATGCTGCAGCCGGGCGCCGACCCGGTCCGCAAGATCACCATCGTGCCGCGCGGCCGGGCCCTCGGCGTGACGCTGTCGACGCCGGACGCGGACCGGTATGCGTACACGGAGGAGTACCTGCGCGGCCGGATCATCGGCGCGCTCGGCGGCATGGCGGCCGAGCACGTCGTCTACGACATGATCACCACCGGCTCCGAGAACGACCTGGAGCAGGTCACCACCATCGTGCGCGGCATGGTCGCCCGCTGGGGCATGAGCGGGCGCGTGGGCCGCATGTCGGCCCTGCCCGGCGACGCCCAGCAGGCCTACGGGCTCTCCGCCGCCCCGCGGACCCTCGACGCCATCGACGACGAGATGCGGCGCGTCGTCGACGAGTGCTACGAGGAGGCCTGCCGCAAACTCCGCGACCACCGCGACCAGTTGGACGCCCTCGCCCAGGCGCTCCTGGAGAACGAGACGCTGGACGAGGCGGACGCGTACCGCATCGCGGGCGTCACCAGGCTGAGCAAGGACACCCAGAGCTAGCCGTTCTCAGGGCCACGAGCTGTCAGGGGACCCTGGCGATCAGGTACCTGAAGACGTTCGGCATCCACACCGTGCCGTCCGCACGCCGGTAGGGGTGGAGCGCCTCGGTCACCTCCTTGTCCACCTGCGCCTGGTCCGTCGCGGAGATCGCCGCGTCGAACAGGCCCGTGGACAACAGACCCTTGAGGGCGCTGTCGACGCCCGCGTACCCGAACGGGCAGGCCACCCGCCCGGAACCGTCGGGCCTGAGCCCGGCCCGCTGGGCGACCTCCTCCAGGTCGTCGCGCAGCGCGGGCCGCCAACTCCCCGCGGGCCGCAGCGGATCGGCCAGCCTGGTGGCCACCCGCAGCACGGACGAGGTCGCGCAGCGCTCCGGCGGGCCCCAGCCCACCAGCACCACGGGCGCCCCGCGCTCGGCCAGCGGAGTGGCGGCCGTGAGCAGCTCGCCGAGCCCCTCCGAATCGCCGGCCAGACATCCGATCGGCTCGAAGGCGGTCACCAGGTTGTACGCGGGTGTCTCCGCGTCGGCCGCGTCCTCGGGTGAGCCGTCGACGAGGCGCAGGGCGCCCCGCGCGCGCGTGCCCCAGGCCTCCGGGGCCAGCCGCTGCCGGGCGAGGGCCAGCCGCTCCGGGGCCAGTGCCTCGACGCCGGTGAGGGCCGCGCCTCTGGAGGCCGCCATCAGCAGCGCCAGCCCGGAGCCGCAGCCGAGGCCCAGGAGCCGGGTGCCGGCCCCCACTTCAAGTCGCTCGTAGACGGCCTCGTAGAGCGGGACCAGCATGCGCTCCTGGATCTCGGACCAGTCACGCGCGCGTGCGCCGAGGTCCACGCGGAGCACCGGCCCCGTATGAGACAGGTGCTCCCGCACGAGCGTAGGTGTCATGGATAAGCGCCCCAATCCGCCGAGAGTTTGCCGCAGTACCCGTTCAGGTGGCCCCCGTCAGTGCGCCGGCACTCCCTCCCGTATGCCAGGTAACTCCCCACTCGACCCCGCGTCCAGGGGTTGCGGAGGCCTGCTTGCGCGCTGTCAGCGCTTGTGGCGAGATTTCACATTCCGGCAACCTGGGCCCGTACCATCGCGCCATGGCAAAGGCACCCGTTCTCACCCCGCAGGCGGAGGACTTCCCGCGCTGGTACCAGGATCTGATCGCCAAGGCGGAACTGGCCGACAACGGACCGGTGCGCGGCACCATGGTGATCCGGCCCTACGGGTACGGGCTGTGGGAGCGGATGCAGGCTGAGATGGACGCCCGCATCAAGGAGACGGGCACCCAGAACGCGTACTTCCCGCTGCTGATCCCGCAGTCGTACCTCGCTCGCGAGGCGGACCATGTGGAGGGCTTCGCGCCCGAGCTGGCCGTGGTGACCCACGGCGGCGGCAAGGAGCTGGAGGAGCCCGCGGTCGTCCGGCCCACCTCCGAGATGATCGTCAACGAGTACTTCGCGAAGTGGGTGCAGAGCTACCGCGACCTGCCGCTGCTCATCAACCAGTGGGCCAACGTCGTCCGCTGGGAGCTGCGGCCCCGCCTGTTCCTGCGCACCACGGAGTTCCTGTGGCAGGAGGGTCACACCGCGCACGCCACCTACGAGGACGCCCGTGACTTCGCCGCGCGCATCCACCGCCGGGTGTACGAGGACTTCATGGTGAACGTCCTGGCCATGGACGTCGTGCCCGGCCGCAAGACCGTCAAGGAGCGGTTCGCCGGTGCCGTCAACACCCTCACGCTCGAGGGCATGATGGGCGACGGCAAGGCCCTGCAGATGGCCACCAGCCATGAACTGGGCCAGAACTTCGCCAAGGCCTTCAACACCTCGTACCTGTCGAAGGACGGCACGCAGGAACTGGTCTGGCAGACCTCCTGGGGCTCGACGACCCGCATGATCGGCGCCCTGGTGATGATGCACGGCGACGACAGCGGGCTGCGCGTCCCGCCGAGGCTGGCGCAGATCCAGGCCGTCGTCCTCGCGATCAAGGGCGACGAGGCGGTTCTGGCCAAGGTCCACGAGGTCGGCGACCGGCTGAGGGCGGCCGGGATCAGGGTCCATGTCGACGACCGCACCGACACCCCGTTCGGCCGGCGCGCGGTCGACTGGGAGCTGAAGGGCGTCCCGGTCCGCGTCGAGATCGGCCCGCGCGATCTGGCGGACGGCACGGCGATGCTGGCCCGGCGCATCCCCGGAGGCAAGGAGCCGGTCGCCCTGGACGCGCTGGCCGGCCTGCTGCCCGCGATCCTCGAGGAGGACCAGGCGCTGCTGCTCAGGCAGGCCCGGGAGCGCCGTGAATCCCGTACGGCGGACGTGTCCACGCTCGGCGAGGCCGTCGAGGTGGCCACCGCCGGCGGCTGGGCCCGCATCCCCTGGGCCGATCTCGGCCCGGACGGCGAGAACGCCCTCGCCGAGCACGCGGCGACCGTACGGTGTCTGGTCGCCGAGGACGGGTCGGTGCCCGAGGCCGAGGACGCGCCCGGTAACGTCGCGGTCGTCGCGCGCGCTTACTGAGTCGACGCCCTCCGGGTGGAAAGCGACCGAAACGCCCCTTGCGCCCCGGCGGAACATTCCTCCCTCCGCCTGTGGACGTGGTCTACAGGCGGAGGCGTACGTGGGGCTACGCACCAGCTTGATATGAGCTGTGAGGCTTCTCCGCAGATCAGCGCACCCGCCCTCGTCAGGACGCATCAGCGGCAACTGACGGGTACGTGCAAATTATTTGGGATGCCCCGGAATAGGAACACAGCGGTACCCCCGCTCGTTGTCATTACGTGAGCACGACACAGACACCACCTGTTCTCGCCGCAGAGCTGGCACAGGCGTGGGCCGACATTCAGCGGTACCACCCCGAGCTGCCGGACCTTGCCGCGCCAGAGTCACTGATCGGGGAGTCGTCGTCCGCCTGCGGTCACGAACTCTCCTTCGAGCGACTGCTCCATGAGGCAGTCCACGGCATCGCCGCCGCCCGCGGTGTCCGCGACACCTCCCGCGCCGGCCGCTACCACAACCGCAGATTCCTGGCGATCGCCGAGGAGCTGGGCCTGGACCACCCCGAGGAGCCGCATCCCAGCAGTGGCTTCTCGCTGGTCACGCTCAACCCCGAGGCCAAGCGCCGATACCGCCCGACGATCGAGCGCCTGCAGCGGGCGCTCAAGGCCCATGTGGCCGCCACCACCGCCGAGACGACCCGTGCCTTTCGCGGCCCGGCCGCCCGGCACGGCTCCTCCGGCGGCGGTGTCCGCGTCAAGGCCGTCTGCGACTGCGGGCGCAACGTCCGGGTCGTTCCCTCGGTCCTGGCCCAGGCTCCGATCGTGTGCGGCGGCTGCGGCAAGCCGTTCCGCATCCCGGAGGTCATGGGCGCGGCGTAACCCGCGGGCGTGGACGCACCGGCATCTCGTGGCTGCCGGTTCGACAGCCGGCGCGGGGAGCCGTCATCCGACGGCACCCCGCGACTCGGCGTGCGCACCCGGCGTACGGCCGCCGCAGGGCGATCGTGGTGTCCGGGTGCCGTTCCCGCATGCCCCGCACACCCTGCGGCTCAGGAGGGCCCGCGGGGTGTGGCAGAATGGTCAGCTGTACTCGACAGCCGCATAGGACCCCTCTCTCCTCCGGCTGACGCGTCCATCGGGCACTCGGGTACCGCAACCCCACGCGGCAATCTCGCCGTGCCCAAACACGTCAATTCAGGAGAAGTCACTCCAGTGGCAGTCAAGATCAAGCTGAAGCGTCTGGGCAAGATCCGTGCGCCTCACTACCGCATCGTCGTCGCCGACTCCCGCACCCGTCGTGACGGTCGTGCGATCGAGGAGATCGGCAAGTACCACCCGACGTACAACCCGTCGGTCATGGAGGTCGACGCCGACCGCGTGGCCTACTGGCTGGGTGTCGGCGCGCAGCCGACCGAGCCCGTCCTCGCCATCCTGAAGAAGACCGGCGACTGGCAGAAGTTCAAGGGCGAGCCCGCCCCGGCTCCGCTGCTCGTCGCCGAGCCGAAGAAGGCGCGCCCGCTGTTCGAGGCCCTCGGTGGCGACGACTCGGGCAAGGGTGAGGCCATCACCCAGAAGAAGAAGGCTGAGAAGAAGGACGAGGCCGCGGCTGAGTCCGAGTCGACCGAGGCCTGAGCAGCATGCTCGAAGAGGCGCTTGAGCACCTCGTGAAGGGCATCGTCGACAACCCTGACGACGTGCAGGTCGCCTCGCGTGACCTGCGCCGTGGTCGCGTGCTCGAGGTCCGGGTCCACCCGGACGACCTCGGCAAGGTGATCGGCCGCAACGGCCGCACCGCACGCGCTCTGCGCACCGTCGTGGGCGCCATCGGCGGCCGTGGTGTCCGTGTCGACCTCGTCGACGTGGACCACGTCCGCTGACGCATCTGCAGCACCGGCTCGGGCCGGGGAGGGCCACTGGGCCGTCCCCGGCCCGCAGTCGTTACGGCACACGTACGACCGGCATGACAGGTACGACAGGTACGACAGGAGATCTTCGACAGTGCAGCTCGTAGTCGCACGGATCGGCCGCGCTCACGGCATCAAGGGCGAGGTCACCGTGGAGGTCCGCACCGACGAGCCGGAACTGCGGCTCGCCCCCGGCGCCGTACTGGCCACGGACCCCGCCGCCAAGGGTCCGCTCACGATCGAGACCGGCCGGGTGCACAGCGGCCGTCTCCTCCTGCGCTTCGAGGGGGTCACCGACCGCACGGGGGCCGAGGCTCTGCGCAACATCCTCCTGATCGCCGACGTGGACCCGGAGGAGCTCCCCGAGGAGGAGGACGAGTACTACGACCACCAGCTCATGGACCTGGACGTGGTGACGAAGGACGGCGTCGAGGTCGGCCGGATCACGGAGATCTCGCACCTGCCCTCGCAGGACCTCTTCATCGTCGAGCGGCCGGACGGGAGCGAGGTGATGATCCCCTTCGTCGAGGCGATCGTCACCGAGATCGACCTGGAGGAGCAGCGGGCGGTCATCGACCCTCCGCCCGGACTGATCGACGACCGCGCCGAGATCGCCTCCGCACGCGACGACGAGGCGGCGGCGGAGAAGACGGACGACGAGACCGGGGGCGGCTCCTGATGCGTCTCGACGTCGTCACGATCTTCCCCGAGTACCTCGACCCGCTGAACGTCTCCCTGGTCGGCAAGGCACGCGCGCGTGGGCAGCTGAACGTCCAGGTGCACGACCTGCGGCAGTGGACGTACGACCGGCACAACACGGTCGACGACACTCCGTACGGCGGCGGGCCCGGCATGGTCATGAAGACCGACCCGTGGGGCGACGCCCTCGACACCGTCCTCGCCGACGGCTACGAGAGCGGCGCCCACGCCCCCGCGCTCGTCGTCCCCACCCCCAGCGGCCGGCCCTTCACCCAGGAACTCGCCGTCGAACTCTCCGAGCGGCCCTGGCTGATCTTCACCCCGGCCCGCTACGAGGGCATCGACCGGCGCGTCATCGACGAGTACGCCACCCGGATCCCGGTCTACGAGGTCTCCATCGGCGACTACGTCCTGGCCGGCGGCGAGGCGGCCGTCCTGGTCGTCACGGAGGCCGTGGCACGCCTGCTGCCCGGCGTGCTCGGCAACGCCGAGTCCCACCGCGACGACTCCTTCGCGCCCGGCGCCATGGCGAGCCTCCTCGAAGGCCCGGTCTACACCAAGCCGCCCGCCTGGCGCGGCCGGGGGATCCCCGAGGTGCTGCTCAGCGGCCACCACGGCAAGATCGCCCGCTGGCGCCGCGACGAGGCCCTGCGCCGTACGACGGCCAACCGGCCCGACCTGATCGAACGCTGCGACCCCAAGGCCTTCGACAAGAAGGACCGCGAGATGCTCTCCATCCTGGGCTGGTCACCGGATCCGGAGGGTGAGCCCTACGGCCGATTTTGGCGCAGGACCGACGGCGTGGAACAATAGGCCGCTGTTGTGCGCCGTCCGGCGTGCGCCCCTGCCACGGGGGGACACGACGCCCGCCCCGACAGCACGACTCTCCTTCAGAACTCCTAGTTTCCGTTGATGACCTGTGGCATCAACGAGGAAAGCAGACGAAATGTCTCACCTGCTCGACACAGTCGACTCCGCGTCGCTGCGCACCGACGTCCCGGCCTTCCGCCCGGGTGACACCGTCAACGTCCACGTCCGCGTCATCGAGGGCAACCGCTCCCGTGTGCAGCAGTTCAAGGGCGTGGTCATCCGCCGCCAGGGCGCCGGTGTGCGCGAGACCTTCACGGTCCGCAAGGTCTCCTTCTCCGTCGGCGTCGAGCGCACCTTCCCGGTGCACACGCCGATCGTCGAGAAGATCGAGCTGGTCACCCGCGGTGACGTGCGTCGCGCCAAGCTCTACTACCTCCGTGAGCTGCGCGGCAAGGCCGCGAAGATCAAGGAGAAGCGCGACAACTGAGCGTCTTCAGGAGTTCATGGCGGGGCCGGATAGCATCTGGCCCCGATGGACACCGAAGCTCAGCCGACGGAGCGCGACCGCTCCTCCAGCCCTTCCGATCCCGGAGCGATCCCGGACCCGGAGGGACCGGAGGGCCGGTCGCGTTTCGCGTTGGTGGCGGGGATCACGCAGTGGCTGCCGGGCGGCCGGATCAGTCTCACGCTGCTGATCTGCCTGCTGTTTTCGCTGCTTCTCAACCTCTTCGTGATGAAACCGTTCCAGATTCCCAGCGGATCCATGGAGAACGGATTGAGGATCGGTGACCGCGTTCTCGTAAATAGGTTGGCGTACCGTTTCGGTGCCGAACCGCGGCGCGGCGACGTCGTCGTGTTCGACGGCACCGGGTATTTCGGGAACGCCGACTACGTCAAGCGCGTCGTGGGTGTGGGGGGAGACCACGTGGTCTGCTGCGACAAGGAGGGGAGGATCCAGGTGAACGGCCGGCCGGTCGACGAGTCGACGTTCCTGTATCCGGGCGACAGTCCGTCCACGGTGCCCTTCGACGTGGCCGTGCCCGAGGGCACCCTGTTCCTCCTCGGCGACCACCGCAGCCACTCCCGCGACTCCCGCGACCACCTCGGCTCACCGGGCGGCGGCATGGTCCCCGTCGACGCCGTGATCGGCCGCGCCGACTGGATCGCCTGGCCCTTCGCCCACCTCACCCGCCTGCACCGCCCGAGCGGCTACGCGCGCGTGCCGGAGGCGAGCACCGCGTCGGACCCGGCGGGCGCCCATGGGTAACCGCGGAAGGCCACGCGGTGTGTCCGACAACGCCGCGGACAACCTCCTGCCCACCGGCGTCCGGCGCGCCGCCGGCTCGTCCGGTGGCCGCACGCGCGCGGAGCGGCGCAAACTCCAGCGCAAGGTCAAGCGCAAGCGCAGGCGCAGCGCCGTCCGGGAGATCCCGCTCCTCGTCGGGGTCGCCGTCCTGATAGCGCTCGTCCTGAAGACCTTCCTGGTGCAGGCCTTCGTGATCCCGTCCGGCTCGATGGAGCAGACGATCCAGATCGGCGACCGGGTCCTGGTGGACAAGTTCACCCCGTGGTTCGGCTCCAAGCCGCAGCGCGGGGACGTCGTCGTCTTCAAGGACCCCGGCGGCTGGCTCCAGGACGAGCAGCCCACCACGAAGAAGGACGACCCCATCGTCGTCAAGCAGATCAAGGAAGGGCTCACCTTCATCGGTCTGCTGCCGTCCGACAACGAGAAGGACCTCATCAAGCGGGTCGTCGGCGTGGGCGGCGACCACGTCCAGTGCTGCGACACGCAAGGGCGTGTCACGGTCAACGGCGTCCCCCTGAACGAGGCGGACTATCTGTACCCCGCCAACGCGCCCTCGATCACCCCCTTCGACATCACCGTGCCCCAGGGGCGCCTGTGGGTGATGGGCGACCACCGGGAGAATTCCGCGGACTCCCGGGCCCACCAGGACACGGACTACGGCGGCACGGTGTCCGAGGACGGCGTGGTGGGGCGCGCCATGGTCATCGCCTGGCCGCTGGGCCACTGGAACTCCCTCAAGGAACCGCAAACCTTCTCCTCCGTGACCGACTCGGTGTCCGGGGCGACCGCGCGGTCCGACGGGTCGCATAGGGTTGCCCCCGACGATCCGAACGGAACGATCCGACTCCCGAGCCCTGCGGAACTCCCGCTCGTTATGGGAGTGGTGGGCCTGCGTCGTATGTGGGGCAGGCAGCGGCACAGAGTAAGGAGTTGGCGTGGGGGATGTGGCGGTTGGCGCACGGTCCGGGCACGACGGCGAGGAGCACCGCGGACACCCCGTGGACGAGGCCGGCCCGACCCAGGACAGCGCTGTGACCTCCGGGAATGACTCCCCGGCGGCCGGAGACGACGGGCCGGGGGACGGGCAGCCCCCGGTGACGGGACAGGGCTCCGGTGACGGGGCCCCCAAGGCGAAGAAGCCACGCTCCTTCTGGAAGGAGCTGCCGATCCTGATCGGCATCGCGCTCGTCCTGGCGCTGCTCATCAAGACGTTCCTGGTGCAGGCGTTCTCGATCCCCTCCGACTCGATGCAGAACACCCTCCAGCAGGGTGACCGTGTCCTGGTCGACAAGCTCACCCCCTGGTTCGGCTCCGAGCCCGAGCGCGGGGAGGTCGTCGTCTTCCACGACCCGGACGCCTGGCTCGCGGGCGAGCCCACGGCCGATCCGAACGCGATCCAGACCTTCCTCAGCTGGATCGGCCTGATGCCGTCGGTCGAGGAGAAAGACCTGATCAAGCGGGTGATCGGGGTCGGCGGCGACACCGTCTCCTGCAACAAGACCGGCCCCCTGAGGGTCAACGGCAAGGCGCTCAACGAGCCGTACGTGTACCCGGGGAACACCCCGTGCAGCATGGACGACCAGGGCGGCCAGTTCACGGTGAAGGTCCCCAAGGGCTTCATCTGGGTGATGGGCGACCACCGCCAGAACTCGCGCGACTCCCGTTACAACCAGTCCGACAAGAACCACGGCATGGTCCCGGTCGACGAGGTCGTCGGCCGCGCCATCGTCAAGGCCTGGCCGATCAACCGCTGGGACACGCTGCCGGTGCCGGCCACCTTCGACCAGGACGGTCTCAACGCCGGGTCGGCGGCCTCGGCCGCTCTCACGGTCGCGCCGCAGGGCGCGGCCCTCGTCGGTGTCGTCCCGCTGGTCCTGTGGCGCCGTCGGCGCGCCGAGCGGTCCGGGAACCGCTGATCCGCCCGCGGCCCGCTGCTTCGCCGGGCAAACGCTTGCCCAAGGTTGCGGCCGGGCCGGGGAAGAGGGGCTGCCCCGGCTCGGTACCGCCGGGTAGGGTGCGGATCCATGGGTGGCGAGAGCACGACACGTACGGCCCCGCACGGCGGCGGTGGCACCAGCAGTGGCCCGGTGGGCAGCCGGACCGGACATGTTCTGTCCGGTGTGGCCGTCGCGCTGGGCCTTGCGCTGTTTCTCGGCGGATTCGGCTGGGCCGCGCTCATCTACCGGCCGTACACCGTGCCCACCAGCTCGATGACCCCGACGATCGACGCAGGCGACCGGGTCCTCGCCGAGGTCGTGGACGGTGACGAGGTGCGCCGCGGTGACGTCGTCGTCTTCACCGACAAGACGTGGGCCGACAACGCGCCCGTGGTCAAGCGGGTCGTCGCGGTGGGTGGCGACACCGTCGCCTGCTGCACCGAGGGCAAGCTGACC
Source organism: Streptomyces sp. ID05-39B (assembly GCF_033794725.1). Lineage (NCBI taxonomy): Bacteria > Bacillati > Actinomycetota > Actinomycetes > Kitasatosporales > Streptomycetaceae > Streptomyces > Streptomyces sp. ID05-39B. The sequence continues at coordinate 18,816 of NZ_JARGEF010000014.1, forward strand.
GTCAACGGCAAGCAGATCGAGGAACCGTATCTGCCCGAGGGCAGCCTCGCCGAGATCAAAAACTTCCCGACGGTGAAGGTCCCCGACGGACGCCTCTTCCTGCTCGGTGACGAACGCCAGGGCTCCCTGGACTCCACCGCCCACCTCACGGACGCCGCCGGCGGAACGGTCGCGCGCACCTCGGTCAAGGCCCGGGTGGACGCCGTCGTATGGCCCATGAACGGCATGCTCGAGCGCCCCACCGGCTTCGAGTCGCTGGGCACGCTCTCCGAGCCGGGTCCGCTGCGCACGATCGGCTGGCTGATCGCGGCCGGCGCGGTGCTCGTCCTCGGCGGCGGCGCGTACGGCCCGGTCGCCAAGCTCGCCGCCCGCGGCCGCACCGGCACCCGCTCGGAGCCCGCCGGTGCCCGCTGAGACGACGGACGCGGGCGTCGACTCCTATGAGGGCGGGTTGCGCAGGGTCGCCCGGATCGTGCTCCTTGACCCCGACGACCGCATCCTGCTGCTGCACGGCCATGAGCCGGACGACCCGGCCGACGACTGGTGGTTCACTCCCGGCGGCGGAGTGGAGGGCGACGAGACCCGTGAACAGGCCGCGCGGCGGGAACTCGCCGAGGAGACCGGCATCACCGACGTCGATCTGGGCCCGGTGCTGTGGCGCCGGAGGTGCTCCTTCCCGTTCGCCGGCCGCCGCTGGGACCAGGACGAGTGGTACTACCTGGCCCGTACGACGGTGACGGCGATCCGGGCGACGGGCCTGACCGAGCTGGAGCGGCGCAGCGTCTGCGGAGCGCGTTGGTGGACGTGTCGGGAACTGACCCAGGCACATGAGACGGTGTATCCGACCAGACTCGCCGGGCTGCTGCGCAGGCTGCTCGACGAAGGTCCCCCGGCCCTGCCCGTAACCCTTGACACGGAAATCGTCTAGCGGCCCACGGGACTGGCGCACAATGGGGGGATCGCACGGCTGAAGGGGAACATGCCATGAGCGCCGAGGACCTCGAGAAGTACGAGACCGAGATGGAGCTGAAGCTCTACCGGGAGTACCGCGACGTCGTCGGTCTGTTCAAATACGTGATCGAGACCGAGCGGCGTTTCTACCTGACCAACGACTACGAGATGCAGGTGCACTCGGTCCAGGGTGAGGTGTTCTTCGAGGTGTCGATGGCGGATGCCTGGGTGTGGGACATGTACCGGCCGGCCCGGTTCGTGAAGCAGGTGCGGGTGCTCACGTTCAAGGACGTGAACATCGAGGAGCTGAACAAGAGCGACCTGGAGCTGCCGGGCGGGTGACCGTCCCGGACCGTCGCCCCTTGTGGGTGACGGAGTTTTCCACAGCCGCCGAGTTGTGCACCAAGATCCTTTTCGGTGCGGCGGATGCGTGAACGTTGGTGCCGGAGGTGGTGCCGACATGAACACGGATCTGGCACGAGGAGCACTCGGCAGGTACGGCGAGGAACTGGCCGCACGGCGGCTGGCCGACGCCGGGATGACGGTCGTGGAGCGCAACTGGCGCTCCGGCAGGACCGGAGAGATCGACATCGTCGCGCGGGACGGCGACGTGCTGGTCGTCTGCGAGGTGAAGACCCGCAGGGACGGCGGCTTCCAGCACCCGATGGCGGGCGTGACGCCCGAGAAGGCCGAGCGGCTGCGCGGCCTCGCCCAACGGTGGATCCAGGCCCACGGGGGAGCCCCACCGGGCGGCGTCCGCATCGACCTCGTCGGAGTCCTCCTGCCCCGGCGCGGGGCCGCCCTCGTCGAGCACGCGCGGGGGGTGGCCTGAGATGGGTTTCGCACGCACCTGCTCGGTGGCGCTGGTGGGCGTCGAAGGCGTCGTCGTCGAGGTCCAGGCCGACCTGGAGCCCGGAGTGGCGGCCTTCACGCTGGTGGGACTGCCCGACAAGAGCCTGAGCGAGAGCCGGGACCGGGTGCGGGCGGCGGTGGTGAACTCCGGCGGTGAATGGCCGCAGAAGAAACTCACCGTCGGCCTCAGCCCCGCCTCCGTGCCCAAGGCCGGCAGTGGTTTCGACCTCGCCATCGCCGCAGCGGTGCTCGGCGCGGCCGAGCGGATCGACCCGCGGGTGCTCGCCGACATCGTGATGATCGGAGAACTGGGCCTCGACGGACGGGTCCGCCCCGTCCGCGGGATCCTCCCGGCGGTGCTGGCGGCGGCGGACGCCGGTTACGAACAGGTGGTCGTGCCGGAATGCGCCGCGGCCGAGGCCTCGCTGGTCCCGGGCATCTCCGTGCTCGGGGTGCGCAGCCTGCGGCAGCTGATCGCGATACTCGCCGACGAGCCGGTGCCCCACGAGGAACCGGACGAGCCGGGCCGGCCCGACCCGCTCATGGCCGGCCTGCGGCTGCCCGGCACCGGCGCCGTCACCGGCGTGCACGGCCTCGGCGCGGCCCCGCACGACCAGGGGCACGACCTCGCGGACGTCGTGGGGCAGCGGTCGGCGCGCACGGCGGTCGAGGTGTCGGCGGCGGGCGGACATCACCTGTTCCTGGAAGGCCCACCGGGTGCCGGCAAGACCATGCTCGCGGAGCGCATGCCCGCCGTCCTGCCCCGGCTGAGCCGCAAGGAGTCCCTGGAGGTCACGGCCGTCCACTCGGTCGCGGGACTGCTGCCGCCGGGCAAACCGCTGATCGACGTTCCCCCGTACTGCGCCCCGCACCACTCGGCCACGATGCAGGCACTCGTCGGAGGCGGACCCCATATCGCCCGGCCCGGAGCCGTGTCGATGGCTCACCGCGGGATCCTCTTTCTCGACGAGACCCCCGAATTCAGCACCCATGCCCTCGACGCCCTGCGCCAGCCCCTGGAGGCCGGGCACGTCGTGATCGCGCGCAGCGCCGGGGTGGTGCGGTTCCCCGCACGGTTCCTCATGGTGCTGGCTTATGCGGGTGCGGACATGTCCGACAGGGGGTGAGTGAGTTGTCCGCCTTCTCTCAGGGGACACGGGTCCACTTCTTGGTGGGCAGAAGCCTTCTCGTACAGTCGTTACTCTTTGTGGAAGTGCGGTGCCGTCGGCTTGTGCGCCGAGCCTGTTGGGTACCGTCGGCATACCGTTTCTGTGCGTGACCTCATTGGTCCTCGCGCCCGTCACTAGAGACCGCCTCGGCCAAGCTGCTCCTGCCCGTAACCAGACGGCCGTCAGGTCGCCTCTGCGCTTGTATCCGTGACGGCAAGGGGGTCGGGCACTCAGGTCCGATTCTGGCCCGGCAGAGGGCCGTTCAGGCCGCGCCGCGTTCCTACCCCAGCGCACGGGTGATCGCCAGCGTCAGCTGTCGTGTCACACCGACGCGGCCCGGCTGGTAGCACCTGTTCGTTACTGTCGTCAGGCAAGCGAGGCAGCTGCGGTCGCTTACAAGGACGCCACAGGGGAAGACCTTCCCGCTGACTACACCTGGCGCAGAAGGTGTTCCCGGGGCGGTTCCTCGGGAGCTCGGACTCCCTTCCAAGCCGCAGCCTGAGCACCTGCGCGAGCGCCATTCCTGAACGATGCCAGCGGATGCCCTGTAGGACGGTCGGATCACCGCTGAAGCGTCAGTACTTGTCCCTGCTACACGAGCCTCATTTGGCGCAGGAATCTACTTGGTCCGCTTGGGCGGCTATTGCCAGTGGTTAGCCATTCAATCCGTTCAGAATAGTAGATGTGTGTTTCCTGGCGGGCACGTGTGACGGACACATAAAATTTGCGCTGATCCTCTGCCATCTTTGATGCTGAGTACTGTGAAGAAAAGTGAGGGATCATGCCATCGTTGGCGCCGACTATGAAGACGTAGTCGAATTCAAGTCCCTTGCTTGATGACATGGTGCACACCTGTACCTGCCCTTTCCTTCGGCCGCGCTCGCTCAGCTCATTTGTGGTCCACTGGGCCAACTCGCCGCCGGGTGCGAACATTTCCGTCAATTCTGCGCACGATGCCTGATCTTCGGATCGAAGCAGACCGGATTCGCTGCCAGGGCCACTGGACATTAGGCGCTGCAGGAAGGATGCGGCAGATTCGCCAGCGGTGGACTCGCGTATGGCCTTCAGTAGTGAAACTTCCGAGTCAAGCCCATCCTGTGTACTCTCGTGCAGGTACTTCCAATCAAGGAGTAGTCGAGAAGGATCAACTGCATCCTCACCCCCGTGCACCACCCAAACTGCCAGCTGCTCAATCAGTGCTGTAAAGACAGTGGATACGTAGGGGGATCCTTGATTTACGGCTGGTATCCCGAGGCTACGACACACTTTCACAAAGAGAGCGGAATGCTCATTCGTTGGGCAGAGCACAGCTATCTCGTGTTCAGGTTCCCCTGAAGCGATTAGGTCAGCGATGGTGTCAGCTACCTTGTCATACTGCCTCAGGATTCCTCCGGGGCAATAGTGCGCTTCGACGGATCCGCCGCTGCGTGTTCCTTCAACACCGCCAACTTCCAGGAGTCTATTGGCGGCATCGATGATTTCTTGAGCGCAGCGATAGTTTACTTTGAGTTCAACAGGTGATACGCCCTCTAGTTGACCTATTTCTTTCAGGAGTTCTGGCCTACTTCCAAGCCACCCATAGATGGCCTGGTTGTAGTCGCCCACAGCAAAGAGAAGCGATTTCTTGCCTTCTCCAAAGCACAACAGGCGGACTATCTTGTCCAGGGCTGGCGCTAGATCTTGATACTCGTCGACATAGATTCGGGGGAACTTCGCGACTAGTAGATTTCGGGCGAATCTGTTCTGTTCCGTAATGCTCAACGCGGCTCGGATGAGTGAGTCGAAGTCGACGAGCCCTTGGTTTGCCAAGATCTCGGAATAGCGTTGAGCAACCAGCTGAATCCGCGCCCCTGCTTTTCCCCATTCGTCTGCAGTCGCTAGCATCGTGAGATGCTGCTTGGCGGTTGAGATTACGTTTCTAGTATCTTCGCCCCGAGGGTAAATCTCTGCGACAGCCGATCGATAGGCGGCATTCACTTGCTTGTTCGTCGCAATCTTCCGAGTCAGTAGATCTGGGAAGCCGCATACGGTGGCGAACGGGCGAATGATTTCTTTAAGCGCGAATGCATGTACCGTGCCAATGAATAGATTTCTGCGGCGCTGATCTGTTAGGGAAATAACTCGACGGGCGAGTTCGCCGGCGGCAGCATTGGTGAGTGTTACGCATGCTACCCCTTGGGGAGGTGATATGTGTGTGGCGAGGTCAAAAGCGACGCGAGTCGAAAGCAGCTTGGTCTTTCCACTGCCAGGCGGCGCAGTTACCACGCAGTGGCTTTCTGTGTTGAATGCCTCCCATTGCCGTTCGTTCGTCTTGAGCTCTTCGATGGAAGCTGACAGAGGCTTCACTGTGCCACCAGGTGCTCAATAGCGTTTTGAACGTAGGCGGGGCAATCTAGTTCGTGGCCTAGAACGGCGTTGGCGTAGCGGCCCTTTCCGCCCACTCGTCTGATCATGCCAAGGTACTGCTTGTAGGTTGGCAGCAGACCACCCCAGGAAGTGATGTCTTTGAGGGCTTGTTGAGTTCGCGCAAGGCCTTTTAGCGTGGCGATTCCTGCTTGAAGATTGGCGTCTGATGCTGAGGCCAGATCGAACTCAAACGTTGTCTTTCCTACGAAGATTCCGGATTCTTCCGCAGTGCCGCTTTCTTTGAGGGAAGTCAACCATCTACGCGCCCGAAGATTTCCGGTTACCACCTTCCTTCCTATTGTTTTCGACGCGGTTTCATCACCGTCGGTGATGACTGCGTAAGGGATGCCTACAGCCTTGCAAAATGAAATATAAGGAAGGAAGTGGGTGCCATGGATCGCGCATACCGTGATGCCGTATTTATCCAGGTCGTACCCTAGGCTTTCAGCCAAAGCAGGCACGATGGCCTGCTCCGCGTATCCCTCGACAAGTAGCACGCGCTTAGCGAAGATCATTTCCGCGCGGGTCACATCCAAGTACCTCGCGATGTCTTCCCAGTCTTCGTCGCTTAGATTCGCGTCGGCTGCGGAAAGTGTATCGGTGGACTTTCCGTTATCTCTGAGAAAGATGATGTTCTGTGGCCCGGCGGCGCTGGCAATATGGGGAGATTGCGTGGTCACGAAAACGGTGTGAGTGTCGCTTGCGTTCTCCAGTAGGCGGCGAAATACCAGGCGCTGTAGATGAGGGTGGAGATGAGCCTCTGGCTCTTCAATAGCTAGGATTGAGTGGGCGATTTCCTTACTGAGTCGCCGCTCTAGTCCAAGCTCCATAAGCGTGAAGTACAGAATGTTGAGGCTGCCGAGACTGGCGCTTGGAAGGGGACGTTTGTTATCGCCGTCGACGAAAAGCCGTAGTGTCCTGATTAGTCTCTGGGGATCCGGTGATGCGACTCCAAGCTCTGACTGGAGAGCGTGTGAGGGTCCCACCATGTCCGTCATGAGCTTCGTGATCTTATCGCCCAGATCCTTAATAGAGGGTAGGGAGCTGACTTGACTGTTGGCTTGCTCGATAGAGTCGGCAATCTTCGTGAGCTCGGTCGCGGTGGATGACTCAGCTGCGGCTTCCAGGAGCTGACGTAGTGGAGAGCGGCGCCAATTTGTTACGTCTGATTCAACATCTCTGAGGGCATGTAGAAATGCCAGATGCAAGAAGGAGCGAAGCTCCGAAGGCATGAAGTTGCTTTCATCGTCGCCCTGGAAGATGAAAGCGCGATAAGCGGAATCGTCTGTCGTGTCGCCCGGAAGTTCTTTTGGTGCGTACTTAAATGTGATCCGCGCTTTGACGGGGGATCTACTGACGAGAGCGCCCGCCAGGACGGCTGAGGCCCGGTCGTCATCTTCGAAGTCTTCTATGTCTACAGAGACAGAGATTTCAGCCTTCTCCGTGAACGGGTCCCAGTCCATGCGGCCATTCGCCAGTCCATCCCAAAAATCTTCTCGTCGGAGATTCCGGTCACTGTTTGGAAGCGTAGGGTCAAAAAGCAGACGCAATGCATGGATGAGATTGGATTTCCCAACCCTGTTCTCGCCCACGAATACGTTGTAGGCGCTTAGTGGAACATCGACGGAAGCAAGATTACGAAAGTTCTTAATCCGCAGTCTTGTAATGCGCATAGCCGATGTCCTCCGAATGATGAGCACTCCAAAGCGTGAGCGCCTCATTTTAAGGTGGCTACCCCACGCTGGGAACAGGTTTCCCAAAACTCACTTAGGCATCAAACTGGCGTTCGGTTATGAGGCGCGGGTGCGAGTCTCCGTGGGTCTTGCTCGTCGCGCGGACAAGCCCGCTGACGATCGGTGATGGAGGGCGTCGCGGTAGTCGCAGTCTGCTGACTCGTGGGGCGGCGTCTCGAACATGCGGAGCAGAAAGTGAGTCCCGTTCAAGCTGCTCTCCAGGAGGAGGCCTTTTCTCTGTCTCGATGATGACCTCCTGGCCGTCGTGTGGACCACCCTCGATCGCAACCCCAGCATCGTGCCAAGCCGAACGGACGCCAGCGGAATTCATCCCCCACGCTGCCTGGTGCCGGCTGCCCGTACAGGTGCGAGGATGATCATTTCGCCTCTCGGTCCTACCCGCCTGCTCGCCCCCGAGGCCCGGAGGGCGGGCGGTCATTCGCTGTTTGCTGCCCTGCCAGAGGTTGGCGTTCCCATCGACGGAGCAACAGTCTGAGCGTCTCCCGTGCGTCGCTACGCCGTTTCGGTGCGCTTGAGATCACGGAAATGATGGCGACTACTGTCACGGTGGCCCCATACAGCACGGCGCTTGCGCCAGCCACGAAGACACCACCTGCGGTCAGTTGATGGACAAGAGCGCCCACGGCCAGTCTCCCTCTACTTGAGTGCACGACGTTGCGTACATCGTGACCGCGATGGGTGCTCCGACCGGTAGCGTTCCCTCTCTCATGTCCACCTAAGGTGGACAGATGCCCAACGATGACGCGTTGCCCGTGATGCCCTCGGACTCCTGGCGCTGGATTTCGTACAGCGATCCGGCCTGGAGCGAGGTTGATGCGTACAAGTACAGCGGCGATCCCTCAGACTTTGCCCAGGCTTGCGTACGCCGTGCGGTCGACGAGGTTCGTCGGGCGTTGGGCATCTCCACTATCGAGGCGGCGGTGATGGTGGAGGGAGAAGCCAAGACAGTGCTGACAGACGTTGTGGCTGAGTCACGTTGTCAGCCACGAAAGATGACGTGGGCAGAGATCGGGGCGAAGCTCGGCGGGGCGGCCCGCCAGACGGTGCAGAAGCGATTTGGGCGTGGAATCTCCCCGCAGCGCGTTGGACACCTACGGCGTCAACTCGTCCAGTTCCGCGAGGCGTACCTAGACGAGGGCAGGGCTGAGAATCAACCACAGGCACGGGACCGGAGGCTGATTGCCGAGGCCATCCATGGCCTTGCGCTATCGCGGAGCTACGGCGTAAGCGCCTACCTCGACCCGCAAGCGGGAGGCTACGACCTGCCACCAGCCCACACGCAAACCGTGCAGCAGGCCCAGCAGAATCCCAGACCGGAAGTCACCTTCGTGGTCACACGTGATCGGTGGGCAGAGATGAAGTCTCCCTCGGCGATCCAAGACCAGGCCCTTCGGGTTGAAGGCGATCGACTCGTCCCCCTGGAGCCGAACCGCGACACCGCAGAGGATTGATCCATCCGCTACAGGGGATTGCGGCAGAGCCCAGCAGGCTCCGTCATGTGCGCGGTGGGGCGCGGCTGACTCTGCGCTGGGAGTCTCGTTGGGGTGATCTTTCCAAGAGCTGCGAACTGTGCGATGGCCGGTGGTGTCTCCTCGGCTGAGCGTGTTGCCGACTGTGCTAGGAGTTCCAATGACCGCCGCTGACCCCTGGGCCGCTCTTCGGGAGAACGGAGTGGTCCACCTCATGATCACCGCTGCGGACGTGAGCACCGTCCGTGCCGTTGTTGACAGCCTTGGCCAGCACCACACGGTGCAGGAGCCCGACGTGCGGTCGACCAGCGATGGTGTCATCGAGTCGCAGCTCTACCTGCATGTTGGGGGATCAGCCCGGCGGTCCTGAGTCCCTGACGCCAGGGGCGAGGCCCGCTGTCTGAACTTGGTTCTGATAGTGCGGAGGCGCCGCCCAGATGTTGGGCGGCGCCTCCGCACTGTTGGTCTTGAACTCGGAATCAGTGCCGACGGCCGCGGTGGGACGCGAGGTCGGTTACCTCGGCTGATTGCTGGACATGGCTGCGTACTTCCTCGTAGTCGAGGGTGAGCTGGCGCAGTGCCTCGGCGTAGATGGCGAGAGTGCGGCGCAGCTGGGTGTTCTCGCGGCGGACGTCGGTGATGGTGTCTTCCGGGGCGTTCTTCTGCTTGGTGTCCCGTTCCGGCTTGAGGGAGTTGCGCTGGGCGTCGGCCCGTTCCTGGAACCAGGTGATGAGGCCGGGGAAGTTCCGGTAGAAGGTGGCGTGTTTGACGTCCAGGCGCCGCTCCACGGCCGTGATGGTGGGGCGCCGGCCCGTCTCCTGGGCCTCGCGGAGCACCAGGTTCATGGCGAGCTGTACTTCGTCGTCGGTGAGGGTGGGCCGGGTCACCGTACGGTCTCCTTGGTGTTGCTGGTCGGGACGTTGTTGGCTTCGAGGAACTCGGTGAGTTCGGTACGGCGCTGTTCCATGCGGTCGCGGACGTACGGCGCGAGGATGACGCCGTTGGCGAGGGCGCGTTCGAGGCGCTGGAGCCAGGCGAGGAAGGCGTCGGCGTTTTCTGCGGTCAGTGCGACGTTGCGGCACTTGAGCGGCTGGCAGTCGGGCAGGGACGGTCCGTCGGAGTCGCTTCGTCGGCACAGGGCTCGGTCTGGGTTGTAGACGCAGGTGACGAACTTGCCGGGGTAGATGTGGGGGTCGTGGCGTCGCATGTGCCGGGCGAGCCGCTTGGGGTCGGTGATGACCTTGCCGGAGAAGTCGATCTCGTCTTCCAGGGCGGCGAGGCGGGCTTCGGCTTCGTCGGCGGCGGGGCCGGTGAGCTTTTGCGGGGCGGGGCTGAGGATGATGTCGCCGAGCTTCTGTCCGCGGGCGATGGCCTGCTCGGCCTCGACCTCGGGGCGGAAGCCGGAGGCGGAGGTGCCGGCGTAGCCCTCGAACATCTGGATCGAGTGGTGGCGGTATTGGATGGCGCCGGCGATGGTGCCGCCGGGCTGCCGTGCGATGCACCAGGCGAGCGTGCGGCGGAACTGCCGGGTCTGGAGTTTCCAGGGGCGCCCGTTGACTTCTGGGATGCCGTCGGGACGGCCGAGGCGGGTGCAGTAGTCGTTGGTCCACTCGATGAGGTAGGCGAGGTTCCGCCGGGTGGTCTCGCTGGTCTGGGCCGAGTTGGTCCTGGTCTTGGGGTGGGCGCGGGAGGAGGGCGGAACAGCGAACAGGTAGGGCTGGTCGGCGGGCTGAAGTGTTTCGAGTACCTTGATGGCCTTGGCCACGGAGGCGTTGACGATCCAGGTGGCTTCGACGCCCTCGGGGGTGCCCTCGCCCTTGAACGCCTGGCTGGTGACCCGGTAGCGGACGGGGCGGTCTTCCTCGTCGCGCCAGATGGTCATGCACCCGCGCTTCATGTGCTTGACCTCGCTGTCGCGCATTCCGGACAAGTAGGCGATCACGACGTAGCAGGCGCCCTGCAGCAGGCGCGCGTAGTCCTCGGCCATGTCCCAGCGCAGGGCGGGCAGCCAGGGCTGCCCGTCGAGTGTGCCGCGGATCGGGGTGCGCAGGTACGTCGTGTCGTCCAAGCCGAGTTCGTCCGCTGCGGCGTCGATGAGCTGCCGGTGCTCGGACTGTTTGTTGAACGTGCTGACATGTACGCCCGCCTCGCGGGCGAGCTGCGTGAGGTTCACGGCCATCGGCACCTTGACGGCCTTGGAGCCGAAGGAGACGCGGGGCAGTGGCCGACCCTCGCGGCGGTAGCGGTCCAGGACGGCGAGCAGCCGGTCGCGCGGCGTCTCGCCGTCGACCGTGCTCCTGGACAGCTTGGTGGAGCGGGCCTGCTGCCAGTCGCTGAGGCCGGCCAGGATGTCGTCGGCGAAGTCCTCCAACCAGCGCAGAGACCAGGTCAGCAGCGGTCCGACGACTTCCTCGGGGATTCGGTCGGTGGCGTTCTCACGCGCGCCGCGGCGGTTGCGGCCGCGGTTGCCGTACGTGGTGGGGTCGTCCCACACGATGTATGGGTCGACGGAGAGCGTGTCGCCGGTCAGTTTCGTCCGGTACACCCACAGCTGGCGGACCGTGCCTCGCTTGTTGGACTTGTTGAGCAGCGAGTTGCGGCCCGCGTCGATGAACGCGCGGTACTGCGTCAAGTCGTCCAGGGTCAGGGCGCTGAGTGCCGTCACGCCGCGCTGGTCGGCCCAGTGGAAGAACTCCTTGAGCTGGCTGAAGCGGCCCCGGATGGTGACGATGCCCAGCTCGGTCTGGCCGTCGGGATGGTCGTGGCGCAGGAGGACGAAGAAGAACTCCTTGGCGGTGCGCCGGAACTGGGCCGGAATGGTCAGGAAGTTCAGGCTCAGGGCCTGCTGGTGCTGCTGGTGCACGGCAGGGGTCAGGTCCCACTTGTCGTCACCGAACCGTGCGGTGTCGGCCAGCTGGAAGCCGGCCACCAGTGGGCGCTTGGCCAGGACCAGGGCGTCGGCTGGGATGCCCCGGACCAGGGCGTATGCGGTTGCGGTGCTCATCAGATGTCCTTCGGTACGTCAAGGAGGTCCAGGCCAAGGTCCTGGGGCGCGGGCTTGGCCTGGGCGGCCTGGTCGCGTTCGGCGTCGGTGAACCGCGGCAGGATCAGGCGGGTCAGGGCCAGCCAGGTGCGGCCGTGCTCGCTGACCCACGCATCCATGTCCATGGACTGCCGGGCGGTGTCGAGGGTGTCGACGAGCGCCAGGAGTGCGGGCAGGTGATCTTCGGTGATCAGCGCGTTCGGGCAGCGCAGGCACGTCAGGAACGACACGTCGCACCGGCCGTCGGTGAACGGGCTGTGCTCGATGTCCAGGCAGGAGCTGGCGACGGTGTCGAGTTGTCCGTCCAGGGCCTGGTGCAGGGTTTCCTCGGTGGTGCCCAGTACGGCGGCGGACTGCCCGGGCGCCTGGGCGGCGGCCTGGGCCTTGGTCAGGACGCGGGGCCGAAAGCCGCGCGCGGTGTCCTCCGCCTCGTTGATGGCGGTGGTCAGGATCTCGTCTGCCCAGTCCCTGACGACGGGGTCGCCCTTGAGGTAGTTGGCGAACGATACGTCGAGGGTGTTGGTGCGGGACGCGGACGGCAGGTGGCCGCCCATTGCCTTGGTCCTGCGGACCTCGACGGTGGTCTTCAGCCGGTTCATGTCGATCGGCAGCGTCTTGCCGGAGTCATCCAGCAATCCGTGGCGCTGCCCCCACTTGCTGAAGCCCATGACGCGGCCGAGCCGGTTGGCGTAGGGGTCGATGTGGCCGTGTGCGGCGGCCTTGGCCTCCCAGTCGACGCCCTTGGTGCCGCTGGCTCCGGTCCAGATGCTCCAGAGCCGCTCGCTGCCCGAGTGGCGGCGTCCGCGGGCGGTGAGCTGGTGCAGCAGCAGGTAGAGGCCGCCGGGTGTGTGGAGCTGGCGGCTGTCGCTGCCTCCGGTCTCCCAGTGCACGGTCTCCCGGGTGGTGGCCTTGGAACGGCGCCGCTTAATCAGGTCCACCGCGACCGCGCGGTCCTCCAGCATGCGGTGGGCGTGCGGGAGCTCCTTGACGGTCTCGACGTTGCGGCCGGTCAGGCCCACGGCGAGCACGGTCAACGGCGCCAGGTCGGCATCGGTGAGGAACAGCTGCCGGGCCAGTTCCAGGCGCCCTTCCACGATGTTCTGCCGCAGGTGGGTGCGCACAGCTGACACCCGTCCGGTGCGGTCCATGACGTCCAGATGCTCGGCCAGGAACCGTTCGTCTGAGCTGAGTGCCTCCGGTGCGGCGCGGAACGCCTCTAGCAGCCGCTCGGCCTTGCGGATGCGGTCCCGGATGGCCACGACGTCACTGCGGGCCGCGGCCATCAGGTCGCGGAGCTCACGGTCGGAGTAGCCCGGGACGCTCGCCGTGGTCGTGCGCCGGCGGGTGTGGCCGGGGCGGCGCAGGTAGTCGCGCAACTCCGCGGACAGGACGCTGGAGGGTGTGATCTCCTGCAGCAGCAGGCGCACACTGGTCAGTTCGGACAACACGCCTGGTTCCTTGACGGTCTCCAGCCGGTGCAGGCGGTAGCGCTCCAGGTGCCGGACCGTGAGGTCCCCCACGGACTTCGGGGGGCGGGCGAGAGCGTCAAGGAAGGCGAGGAAACGCTTGATGGCGGAGAAGTCAGTCCTCGCGCTGGCCTCGGTACGCAAGGTGCCGGTCGGGCCGACACGGACCGCGAACGCCGAGGCGAACTCGGAGTGGAGTGCAGGAGAGGGCAGCTCGGCGAAGTTGTAATGCCAGCGCCTGCCATCCTCGCCGGTGAACGGCACGGCCAGCGTCGTGGGGATGCTGGCGCGTGCCGCTTCCGGCTCGTACGGGCCGTCGGGCATCGCGGAAGTGCGGCCCCTGCCGGGCCGTGCGGGTGCGGCGCTGGGAGCAGCCACCTGGGTGGCTGTCCCGTGTTCGAGGCAGGCCCGGAAGTCCGTGGAGAACTGCTCGTACGGGGTGACGTGCCGCAGTATCTGTCGGATCAACGCGAGTTGACGATCCGCCCACTTGCGCGCGTACGTCTGCCGCAGCGTGCGGCGGATCTCATCGAGGTGGGCGGGCATCATCTGGGCCATGGAGCGCGGCGGCTGGTCCGTCCCGGCCAGGTACGTCAGGAAGTTCTCCAGGGCCAGGAACAGAGAGGTGGCCAAATCAGAGGAGACCCCGGCGCCTTCCGGGCCGAGTTCGGCCCGGAAGGCCGCCGTCAGGGCCGGGCGCAGGTCGGGCAGCGGCAGAGGTGTGAAGTCGAAGGCGCGCCGAGCGCCGTCGGGGTCGATGAACGGCACGATCAGCGGATTGTCCGGGTCCTCCTCATGCCGCAGGTAGGCGAACTTGTCCCGCTGGCCGGTCTGGCGGCCCGGCCAGGCGGTACCCGCGTCGAAGTCGGAGTCGTTGCGGGACAGCGCCAGGTAGCCGCGCAGTCCGGGCATGAGCCGCTCGCTGGGCTCGATGTGCCGCAGCAGGCGGCATACATCCCACAGGGCGCTGCGGGCGGTGGTGAGGGTCGTGCTGTCGACGCGGAAGTACAGCAGTTGCCGCATGTGGTCGGGCGTCAGCTTGCCGATACCCGACGGGGGCTGCTCCAGTTCGGAGAGGAAGGTCAGCAACCGTGTGGCCGACCGGAACAGGCTGTCGGCCGACTTGACCGAGTTCAGGGCCTGGCACCGGGCTTGGAAGGCGGCGGCCAGGTCGGCGTGGAAGTCGGGCATCGGGAGCGAGGCGAAGGAGAAGACCTGCTGCATGCCGTCGGTGCCGGTGAAGAGGACATCCAGCGCGTCGGACACGTTCTCTGCCAGCGGGACGCCGGACGTGGGGGCCAGGGGCGGGGTCATGCGGATTTCGCCTCCGATGCGAGCTTGTTGAGTTCGGACGAGTCGATGCCGGCGGGCTCCCACGCGTCGGGGATCAGGGCCAGGCGGGTCTCCATTTCCAGCTCCTCCAGGGCGTGGAGGTAGCGCATCGTGGTGACTACGCTCTGGTGGCCGAGCCGGATGCGGACCCAGTTCAGCGGGTCGCCGAAGACCATCTGGTGAGTCATGCGCTGGCCCGGGTTCATCGCGGCCATGTCCTCCAGGTGGCCGCGCCAGAGCTGCTCCAAGGTGATGACCGCGAAGCTGTGGCGCAGAGCATGGGGATGACAACGCAGCTGCTGACCATGGCCGGTGCAGCGCCGGTTGGCGGCCTTGAAGACCTCCTGCCAGCAGGACCGCCCGCTGGGCAGCCCGCGCTCGTTGAGCCATAGCGCAGCGGGCTCCAGGCCGTCCGGAGTGTCGATCAGCAGCCGTCGCCGTTCGGCGTGGTCGAGCTGGTCGACGGTCAGCTTCTTCCCGCCGACGATGACCTTCGGGTCGCTCCGGTCGGTGATGATCAGCGGGTTGCGGATGCGCTCGTAGACCCCGTCGTCACGGGCATCCTCGATCGCCTCGGCCCGCTCTTCCTCGATGTAGTCCCACACGGCCTTCAGAGAGGAGGCCGGGAAGTACATCCAGCGGGCCGAGCCGTGCTTGGCGATCGTCCAGGGCAGCCAGCTGCGGAGGTTGGCCTTGCCCGGTACCGGACGCGGGATCTCGAACAGCGACAGTGAGGTCTGCTCGCACAGCCGCAGCCCGGTGCGGATCATCAGGTCGGAGTAGGTGGCGTTGCGGGTGCCGAAGCGGCCCCGGAAGGAACGGTCACGCAGTCCCAGTGGCGTGTAGCCGCGCAGCCCGATGTCCCGCCAGGCGCGGTACATCTCCGGCGTCAGCCACACGATCTTGTTGCGCGAGCCGGTGTGGGAGGCCTCGGCGGGCGTCGTGCCGCCGCGGCGGCGGCCGTGGCTGTCGCGGGCCCGGCTCTCGCGCTGCAGGATCGGGTTCTCCGCCGCGTACTTCCTGCTCGGGTGGATCGCCCAGTTGTAGAAGGAGTTGACGGTGGCGACCTCACGGTCCCACGTCTGCCAGTCGACGTGCGGGCCGCTGGGGTCTGCCGTCCGCCACTGCTTGTAAGCGGCCCGGTCCTCCGCAGTGGCGTTGCGCCAGTCCTTGCGGCCCCGGCTGCGCCACAGGAAGGACAGCCACAGCTTCAGGTCCGAGGCGTGGGCGCGCTGGGTGCCCTCGGGCGCGGCGGCCAGCTGGGTGAGGTACTGGTTCAGCTCGATGTCGTAGCGCCCGTCGGGGCTGATCAGATACGGCGTGCCCTCCAGCACCTTGTGCTCTTCCAGCCACTCGTCCAGATCCCACAGCATGTCGATCAGAGGGTCGGCCGTCTGCGGCCGGGGCAGGCTGTAGCGGGTGTAGAACACCCGCCAGTCAGGGTTGGTCATGGTTCCTGTCGTCGTTCGATCGGGAAGCAGAGCCGTGCGGCTCCGCCGGGAAAGCGGGCCGGTCAGCCTCAGACGGCGACGGCCTTGGCCGTGGCCCGCAGCCGGGGCATCTGGACGGTGAGAGGCCTGCCGTCGTCCGCGGTCAGGTGGTGCCGGTGGACCCAGGTGTTCAGCAGCGGCGAGGCGGAGTTGCCGGAGAGCGGGGCGTGGCCACTGAGGTTGGCGCTACGACCGGTCCACAAGTTCCACAGCTGGGGCGTGCCGGAGAAGCGGCGGCTGCGCTCGGTGAGCCGGTGCAGCAGGAGGTAGAAGTCTCCGGCGCCTTCCAGCGGGTCGTGGCCCTCGCTGCGGATCTCCCACCGGACAGTGCCCGCCTTGTGCCGGTCAAGGTGGAAGACGACGTCGCCGTGATGGACGACGTGCTCGGCAGGCAGCTCGACGGTCTCCGTGACTCGCAGCCGGCCCAGCGCCATGGCCACCACGAACAGCGGGGCCACATCGCCCAAGGTGAGGAACAGCAGCCGGGCGGTGTCCTGCTTGCGCTGACCCTCGACGTGGGGGATGCGGCCAGTGCGATCCATGACGTCCAGCAGCCGGGCTACGGCCTGGTCCTCCTCGCCGAGCGAGTGCGGGGCAGCGCGGAAGGCGGCCAGGAGCTGCGCGGAGGCGGTGAGGCGGGCGACGGTCCGGGCCGCATCGGTGCGAGCCGCCTGGAGCAGCGCGCTGTACTCGCGGTGGGAGTACAGCTGCACCGGATTCCGGGGCGGCTGCGGCCCGGTAATCCTCCGGGGGCCCCTGATCAGATCCCACACGCTGGAGTGGAGGGAGCCGTAGGGGGCGTCCTGCAGCAGTCGGCACAGCTGGGCGATTTCCCGCCCGATACCCGCCGCGGAACGGGTGGCCCCCTCGACGTCCCGGTAGGTGTACAGATGGCGGGGACGCAGATCATCCAGGCAGGTCAGCGGCTGGTCCTGCATGCTGAGGAAGGCCAGGAAGCGGCGGATGGTGCCGAAGTAGGTGTCCGCGGCGGCGAGGGTGAGTACCTTGCCGGTGTCCGGTGCGAGGCGGGCCTGAAGGGCGGCGGCCAGCGGCGCGTGCAGCGGTGGGCACGGCAGCAGGGCGAAGTCGTAGGTGCGTTCGCGGCGGTCCAGCGCGCGGAAGCGGACGACGGGTCCAGCGGTGTTCTCGGACATGGTGGGCCTTTCCGATAAGCGGCACATGCCGCGGTTGGGGCGATTGGTGGATCCGGTCAAGGTCGCCGGGCGAGCTGGGCGTTTGCTGTGCGGGACCTGTGGTCACGGTGACGGTGTCGGGCCGAGGGGGACGACGACCGACAGGTAGGCGCGGGTGACGTTTCCGTCGCGCATGGGTTTGTAGGTGGCCGGGCCGCAGGCGGCGGACTGCTGGAGGGCGGTGACCAGAGCGCGGACGGCGCGGTCCTCGCCCATGAGCCGGACGTCGACCGGCTGGGCGCTGCCCGGGGTGGAGGAGGTGGCCGGGGTGAGAGAGTTCACGGTGTTCTCCGGCTGGGATCAGTGGTCGGGGATGAGGTCAAGGACGGCCTGGTGCTCGGCGGCGGTCAGGCCGAGGCGGTGCCCGGCGACGGGTTCGGCCTGGTAGAGGCGGTGCTGGCCGTCGGCCCAGTCGTGCAGCAGCTGCTGGGCGGCGGGGATGTCGGTGTCGAGCGCGTCGGCGATCTGCCGCCAGCTGGCGCCGCGGCGCCGGGCGTCGTGGGTCAGCGACCCGCGGTAGTGGCCGAGCTGTGTGCGCATGGCCTCGCCGAGGGCGAGGCAGGCCAGGGCGTCGGTGGGGCCGTGCCGGTCGGGGGTGCTGCCGCTGAGCAGGAGCGCCAGACAGTGGTCGCCCCGGCGGTTCTCCATCCACGCGATGGGGGTGCGCATCGGTACGTCGTCGGGGCGGGTGACGGGCTGGATCGACGTCCACGTCGCGTACGCGGCGTCGGCGGGGGCGTGGTCGGTCACGGGGTTCCTCGCAACAGGGATGGGGCTCGGTCGAGCCGGGTGGCGGCCAGGGAAGGCCGGGCGGGCACGGCAGGCCCGGACATGGGTCCGGGACCGCCGAAACCGGCCGGAGAAGGGGGTGGAGCGGTTCGGCCTGCGGAACCTGTCGCCGCAGGTCAGAACGTGTACGGCGGCCTGCCGTCGGCCTGCCGGAGGTGTGCCGGGGTGGCAGGCCGCGGGCAGGTCACGAGAAGGCCTCCAGCGCCGCTTTGACGTCGGCCAGGAGGTAGCCGGTGGGCTCTCCGGGCAGGTGCCGCAGCCGGGTGGAGGACAGGTCCACGCCGGCGTCGGTGAGGGCCTTGCGGAGGTGACGGCCGATCATGGCGAGCCAGTCGGCCCGGTCGTCCCAGCGGCCCCACCGCTCGGCGTCGTCGGCGGTCAGATGCTCGGCGAGCTGGGCGCCGGTCAGGGCGTCGGGGTCCTGCTCGGCGCGGAAGGCTTCGCGCAGGGTGAGCAGGATGGCGGGCGGCTCCGGCGGCGGCGCGTGGCCGACGCGGCAGCGGGCGAGGAGGTCCTGGTAGGTCTGCCACAGCCCGGCCTCGGTGAGGGTGTGGGCCAAGTCCGGCAGCTCGGCGGCGGCGCGTTCGGCGCCGAGCTGGGCGGCCTGGGCGTCGGTGACCTCGCGGACCTGGTAGCGGATGGGCCGGTTGGGCATGCCGGGCAGGCCCTGGGCGTAGATCTGGCCGGCGTCGTTGACCTGGGTGTGGGTGGCGGCCTGCAGCAGGTCGGCGCGGTAGCCCTCGGCGATGGCGCCGCCTCCGAGGAGTTCGGTGACGTCCACGCGGCGGCAGGCGCCCAGCAGGCGGGCGGAGAGCTTGGGGCCGATGGCCTGGCCGAGGTAGTCGCGGGTGCCGAACTGGCTGCCGGCCTCGAACCACACGGCCTCCTTGCGGCCGAGCAGCAGCGCGCGCACCAGCTTCGCCTTGGCCTCCTCGCTCAGCTGCGGCCACTCGTCGACGAACACCACGACGGCCGGGTGCTGCCCGCTGACGCGCCACTTGTTGCCCCAGCCGTAGCGGGCGCGCTGGCGGGCGCGGGCCGAGCACAGGGCCAGCAGGAAGTCCAGGACGTCCTGGATCAGCTCGTCGTCCATGCACGCTGACAGGGTGATCGCCTCGCCCAGGGCGCCGACGCCGGTGCCGACCGGGTCGAGGTTGAACGCCACGGCATCCCGGCAGGCGGTGACGGCCTCGGCGAGCGCGAGCATGACCCCGGACTTGCCGCCGCCGGAGTCGGCGACCATCAGCAGCATCAGCCCGGCCAGGGAGAAGACGAGCGGGGTGCCGTCCATGGCCACGCCGAAGTCGGCCGCGTCCACGATCGACATCGACAGCGGCGGCCGGTACGGCAGCGGTCCGACCACGTCCGGGGCGAACGGGTCACGCAGCAGAGCGCGGACGAACGCGCTGTCCCCGGCCTCCGGGTCGCCCTCGATCAGCAGACCGTTGCGGCGCAGCCGCAGCCGGGTGATCAGGGCCTTGTAGACGTCGTCCTTGTTCAACTCGTCCGGGCTGCCGGTCGTGAACCGCAGGTAGAACGACCAGCCCCACGGCTCCTCGACCGCCTTGGCGACCGCGGCCAGGTCCCGGCCCTCGGCGCGGACGGCCCCGGCGAGCACGGCGGCGGCCTGCTCCCCGGTGCGCGCGTCGGCAAGCGAGCCGGGAAGCTGCTCATCGGCGGGGGTGGCCTCGGCGCCGTCGGCCGGGCGCAGCTGGGCGGGCGCGTCCGGGCCCTCGGTGGTGGAACGGGGCTCGTCGAGCTGGTAGTCGGCGGGGGCGTCGAGTTCGGGGATGAGCAGCTCGGCGGGGACCGGCCGGGCGGTGAGCGGGATCGGGTGGCGGCTCAGCCACCAGCCGCCACCGAGCAGGGCGGGACCGGTGATCAGCGCGGACACGGGCGCCGTGACCGTGACGGTCACCAGGGCGCCGAGGGCGGGCACCACGGCGCAGGTGAACCGCATGGCGCCGCGTGTCCCGCGCCACCGGCCGATCTGCTCGGCGGTCGGCTGGTCCGGGGCGAACGACATGGAGTTGAGGACGGCCAGGCCGTTGCGGCGGCGGTCGGCCTCGGTCCCGAGGTCACGCAGCCGGTTCTTCTCCGGGCCGCTCAGGCCGTCCTCGGCCGCCTTGTCCACCAGCTTGGACATCTGCTTGAGCGTGGTGTTCCGGGCGGTTACGGCGTCGTCGCGGCGCTCGGTGAAGTGGTCGAACTGCTTCTTGACGATGCGGCGGCGGATCTCGTCGCCGGTCATGTAGCGCAGCGCGGCCCAGTGCACGGTCAGGGCCCATGCGTTGCGCAGACCGGGCAGGGTGCGGGCGGCGGCGAAGCGGGCGGCGGTGGCCGCCGCGTGGGCGATGCGCCGGGCCGTACGGCGGGAGGCCGCCGACGGTGCCGGTCCGGCGTCCGGCTGCGGTTCATCGTCGTCGACGAACTCGCCTTCATAGACGATGACTTCGGGCAGGAGGCCACTGTCGTCGTGGCTGGTCATGGCGGGGTACTCCAGAAAGGCGCGGGGAGGAACAAGCAGGGGAAAAAGGGCCGCGGGTTCCCGCGGCAGGGGGCGCTGTGAGAGAGCTGACAGATCAGCCGCCGAAGACGTACAGGCCGATGTTGTTGCCGGTCAGCGTGGTGGCGCTGACAATCCACCCCATGAAGCCGAGGCTGGTGCCGTAGCAGACGGCCACGAGCGTGCCGCCGACCATTTCCTTCCAGTCCTTGGGCTTGCCGCGGGCCGCGATGAGCTTGATGACGTACCAGGTGATCCCGGTCAGGCCGATGGCCGCGCCGCCGGCGGAGACCGGAGTGACCGCAGTGCGGGGCGGGTTGGCGGTCACCGTCGCTCCGGCGGTCTTGTCCACGGCCTGCTGCCCGGCGACGTTCATGCCGTGGCGCAGGGCACCGGCGATCTCGCCGAGGAAGCCGCCGGAGTTCACGGTGATCAGCAGCATGAAGAAGCCGACCAGGAACACCGTCTTCTTGTTGCGCAGCAGCTTGTACTTGAACCCGGCGATGATCGCGACGGTGGCGACGGCGCCGAAGACCAGGGCGCCGAAACCGGCGTTGGCGGGAGAGTTGTCGAACATGATCAGGAAGCTCCAGTCAGGAAGTGGGTGGCAGCGCGCCAGGAGACGATCAGGACGCCGATTCCGGCGGCCCACAGCGCGGGGCGGGTGATGATCCAGCCGCGGGGCGAGCGCACGAGGCGCACGAGGCCCCGGCCGGTGAGGACGAGCGCCTTCCAGGCCAGTGCGCAGACGAAGCCGGTCAAGCCCGGGACGAGCTGGCCGAGGAAGACGGCGCCGGTGCCGGCGAGGACGAAGCCGAGCGGGGTGAGGACGGGGGCGGTGATGCCGCTGCTGCTGATGCTGTCCGCGACCCAGCGGGCGGCGGTCGTGCCGCCGACGGGCAGGAAGCTGACCACCGCGATGGACAGCAGGTTGCGGAAGGGCTGCAGCCGTCCCCAGTCCGGGTCGTTGCCACCGCCGTCACGGCTGGGGGCCTGCTCGGCGACGGCCGCGGTGACGTCCGCCCAGCTCACCGTCTCGGCCATGGCCACCACCGGGTCCTGGCCGACGGACTCGGCCAGGTCCGGGGCGATGCCGGGCGGCGGCGGGGGCGGCTGGTCGCCGGTCACCGCGCACCGAAGCGCGGTCTGCGAGCGCAGCGGGCAGCCGGAGGCCACCGGGCAGACGGAGCAGCAGCCCACCGGCTCCGACCTCTGCCCGTCGGCCCACCAGGGCTCGTCATCGTGGTTCTTGTTCAGCGGGGCCATCGCACGGCCTCCCCGAGCAGGGCCAGCAGCCGCTCGCGCACCTTGATCTCGTCCGCGTCCAGTTCGGCGCCGGCTACCGGTTCGGGCTGCCGGCCCTCGGGCAGCGGCGGCACCGGGGGCAGAGGGCGGCGGGACCGGCGGCGGGGAAGGACCAGCCGGACGGCGGGGCGGTGGGAACGTCGGAAGAACATCAGGCCCCCTCTTCCGCAGTGGGGACCGTGGCCGGCTGGTCCGCGAGGGCCTTCTTCACCGCACGGATCTGGTTGCGGACCCACTCCGCGTCCGCGCCGAATTCGCGGCCGAGCTCGGTGGGCGACGGCGTCTGGCCGTCGGCGAGCAGGGCGGTGATCCGTTCGCGCACCGCATCGCGCAGCTCCTCGCGCCCGGTACCGCGCGATGCGCGGTCACCGCCTCGGCGCGAGGCCCGGCGTCCGGTACGGCGCTGGCGGCTGCCGCCCGCCGCACCGGACTCGCCGGACGGGGAACCACCGGTAGCGGAGGCGGGATTACCGGCTGCGGACCCGGCGCCGTTACCGCTCGCGCTACCGGTAACCAGTGCGGAGTTACCGCTACCGGTAGCCGGGCCCTCACCGGTCCCGTTACCGGTGCCGGTAACCGCGCGCTCACCGCCCGGGTTACCGGCACCGGTACCCGGTGGCAGCGCGGGCGGTGCGGCAGCGGCCGTGACCGGCTCCGCGTGCTCGTCCGGTGCCGGGGAGGCGACCGGTGCGGCAGCGGTGGCGGGGTGGTCGCGCAACGCATGGACCCGCCACAGCACGAACGGTCCGATGGAGACGACGAGGGCGACCAGCCACCAGGTGGGCCGGACGTTGTCACCGGTGCCGGTGACGCCGAACAGCCCTGCCTCGGCGAGATGCACCAGCACGTTCGCGATCACCATCAGGCTGATGGCGGTGAACGTGTCACGGTGGCGCCGGAAGGCCGCGACCACGTACACATCGATCGCGATCGGCAGCAGCGGCGCCACCCACACCGGGAAACCGACCAGCATCGCTAGCGACCACTCGCCCGACGCGGTCAGTCCGATCGCGGCGAACAGGGCGAACGTCGGCAGCTTCTTCGTCAGCTTCTCGCCGCGCTCCTGGCGCTGCTCGGTCTCGGCGTGGGCCTGCTCCAGCAGTTCGTCCGCCTCGTCCTTCTCCCGGCGGGCCTGGGCCAGGGCCGCGTCCGCCTTCCGGCCGGTGTCCTCGGCTTGCCTGCGGGCGTCGTTCACCAGGGACTCGGCCCGGCTTCGGGCGTCATCCAGCAGCCGAGCGGCTTCCGCCTCGGTTGCCTGGCGGAAGGTTTCGGCGTCCTGCTCACGGCGGCGGGTCCGGGCATCGGCCTGCCCCCGCAGCGTCTCGGCTTCCTGCTCGATGCGGCGGAGCTCCTCCTGCCCGGTCTCCCGGACCCGCGCGGCTGTCGTGCGGGCGTCGGCCAGGAGCTCCTCGGCCGCCTCGCGGGCCTGGTCCAGGACCGTCCGGGCGGCGGTGACCTGCTTCTCGGCCGCCAGATGGGACTGCTCGGCGTGCAGGTCGGCGACGAGTTTGCGCTGCTGGGCGCCCTCGGCGTCGGCCTCGGCCTGGGCTGCGGCGGTGGCCGCCTCCCGCCGCAGCGTCTGTGCCTCCCGGCGGGCGCCGGCCAGCAGATCGGTCGCCTCGGCGTGGGCCGCCTCCAGGACGTCGGCGGCCGTCGGCTCCAGGACGGGGGTGTCAGTGAGGAGGTGGGCGCGGTGGGCGCCCGGGATGTTCGGTACGCGGTGGTGCTCGATCACTGGGGATCTTCTTCCTGCTGTGTCCAGGTGGCGGCGAGACGGTCGGCGGCCTGGGCCGCATCTGTCCTGCTCAGGGCCTGTTTCATGCGGGCGGTGGTCTGCTCGGCGTCGGTGGCGGCCTGGCGGGCCTGCTCGGCCCGGCCGATGGCCGCCTGCCAGGTGCGCACGCGGGTCACGAGAACCACCCCCGGCGACCTCCGCGGCCTTCCTGCCGCTCGCGCTCCTCGTCGGCCCACTTCCAGCCCTTGCGGTCGGCCTCGACGACGCTGCGGTGGTGGCGCTCACGGCGCCGCGCTTCCACGCGCTCCCGCTTCTCGCTGGCCGACTCCTTGCCCGCGTAAGTGGTGGACGCCATCTGCCGGTCGTTGCCGATGAGCCCGAAGAACGCCATCACGCACCCCCCGAGGTCATCGCGGTGATGTGGATGGTGGAGCTGCCGCAGATGCCGCGGGCCTCCAGGTAGTCGCCGCTGGGCCGCAACCCGGGGGCGTGGATGGCCTGGGCGAGGGTGTCGATGAGCGAGGCGGGCAGCGGGCGGCCGACGTGCACGGCGACATCGGCGTCCAGCGGGGCCGCGTCGCTGAACAGGTCGAGCAGGTGCGCGACCAGGTCGGCGTCGTCCAGCACGGTGCCGGTGGTCGGCGCGGGCGGGACGGCGGCCGGGATGGTGGCGGCCAGCAGCCGGGCCAGGCCCGCCCGCAGCTGCAGGATCGCCATCACCAGCGCGTCGGTGTCCATCTCCTTGAGCGGCAGCGCGATGGCCTCCGCCAGCAGATCACGGGCGCTTTCCGCAGCCTCGACCCGGCGCGCGGCCGGGGACGCGGCAGCCAGGCCGTTCCACGCCATCCGCATGTACTCGGCCAGTTCCGGGAACACCGGCTCCGCCAACGTGCGTACACGCTGCGGCAGTTCGCGGTTGTACGCGTTCACACCGCACCCCCGCTCCGCGCCTGCTGGCGGGTCCGGTAGGTCTCCCGGCGCTCCTCCTGGCGCACCCCGCCGAAGACCCCGTTGATGCGCGTGATCTCCGACTGGGCCAGGTCCCGCTCCAGGCACACCGCGCGGACCTGGGCCGGGCACACCGCGCACACGGCCAGCGCCGCCCGCTCACCCTTGTTGGGCTGCTGGTCCAGCTCGGACGGGCGGGCGAAGAAGATCTGCGTGTCCAGGCCCGTGCAGGCGGCCTGCGGCCGGCCCTCGGCATCCACGGGCGACGCGCCGAACGGCAGTCGCAGTAACGAACCGGGCGAACGCCGTACCGCGGCGGCCGGCACACTCGTAGGCTTGGGCATGCGGAAGTCACTCCTCGAATCGGGTGGGCTTTCCGCGCGAGGACCCCTGAGATCGGTCGAAGGAGATCAGGGGTCCTTTTGCGCGTTTCGGGCAAGGCGGAGCTACGGGCGCAGGGCAAAACAGTCCCAACGTCCCGCCGACTTCACTAGCGAAGTTGGTGAGATCGACGGTAGACGGAGATCGGCAACCCCGTCAAGACTTCACTAGTGAAGTGCTTGTGACTTGCCTAGTGAAGGTGCTCTACTCTGTGCCCATGACGGCAAAGGACCCGAGGCCGCGCGGAGCGCAGCGGATCGCCGACGATCTCAGAGCAGAGATCGAATCCGGCGCCATCGAGCCGGGAGAAAAGCTCCCGACCACGCGCGAGCTGGTGGCGAAGTACCAGGTGACAGGCGAGACCGTGCGCCAGGCGATCCTCCGGCTGAAGAACGCCGGACTGGTCACCAGCAGGCAGGGCGGCGGCGTCTACGCCCGCGACCGCCCGCCGCTCAAGCGGCTCGGGATCCAGCGCTACGACAAGGCGAAATGGCGCGACAGCGACGAGGTGGCGTTCATCGCCGATCGGGTCGCCTCGGGCCGCGAGTACAGCCGCACCGACCAGACCCAAACCGTCAGCCGGGTGCCGGCCACCCGGGAGATCGCTGCCGCCCTGGGCATCCCGGAGGGCTCGGAGGTCTACGCGCGAGCCCGCTTAGTGAAGGAGAAAGGTCAGCCCACCCACACGCTGACCAGCTACTACCGGCCCAGCCACGTCGAGGGCACCCGGCTGGTCGACCCCACACCCGGCCCGGCCGGGGCCGGGGGCGGCTTCCGCGTGTTCTACGAGCTCGGCCTGGAGCCCGACCACATGACCGAGGAACTACGGGCCCGCATGCCCACCCCAGCCGAGACAGAGCAGCTGGAGCTGCCGCCCGGCGAACCCGTTGTGATCCTCAAACGCACCACCTACACCGCCGACGAGACCGTGATCGAGTACGCCCTCGGCGTCCACGCCGCCAGCCGCTTCAGCTGGAGCTACAGCTTCCAGATGCCCGACTCCGCCCGTGACCAGGCCGAAAGGCAAGAACCATGACCAGTGAAGGAAAGCCCCACGCGCTCGACGTGGCCGAACTGACCGCCCCCGGCGACGTGCCGTCCGCCGACGTGGTCGACATGGCCCACCGCCGCCAGCGCCACCAGGACCGTCTCACAGGCACCCTCCGCGGCCTGCCGCCGGAGGACACCGCCACCGCGGCCGGCTCCGACGCGATCGCGGCTCTGGTCCTGGGCACCGCGATCACCGTGCAGATCGGCGACGAACAGCCGCCCCTGATGCGCCAGGCCCTGCAGCACGGCCGCACCTGGAGCGAGATCGCCACAGCCGCCGGACTCACGGTCGACCAGGCCCGCGCTGCCTACATCACCTGGGCGGACACCCTCGACGACAGCGACCGCGCCGAGGCTCTCGGCCTGGCGGGGTGAGACGTCCCCCGCCCCCTGTCAGTACGGGAACAATCCGGAGGAACAGTGGGAAGGAACAAGGACGCGGTGCGCCTCGGTGAACTGCGCGGCATCGCCTACGCCGATGCACTGCGGAAACTGAGGCAGGAGAACGACCGCCACGGTGACGAAACACTCCATGAGACAGGCCTGCGGATGATCGCCGAAGCCGAGACTGCGCCGGGCAGCCCGCCCGAAGCAGGAGATCACCGGGCCGAGTGACAGCCGCCCCGTATGTGCTGGTGCCCCGTGAAGCGCGACTTCACGGGGCACCAGCACATACGGGCAGGTCAGCGGGGAAGGAGGAGGCGGCTGTCGAAGCCGGCATCAGCCAGCCACTTGAAGGCCGCGGCCACGTCCTCCGGGACGTCCTGGGGGATCGTGAAGCCCTGCTCGGGATACACCATCACCCGCTGCAACGTGCCCACCAGCATGTCGATGACCAGCTTCGCGTTCCCGATCCCCTCGACATACGTGGCCAGCCCCACCGGCTCCGAGGCGCACACCACTTCGACCTCGGGCCACATCTTCTTGAACGTCGCGTATGAGCGGCGTTCCTCGTACGGCTTGCACACCACCAGCACCGATTCCGGCACGATCCCGGCCCTGGCCAGCACCTGGCGGGAGAAGACGGCGTTCTGCCCGGTGTTCGCCGCCCTCGGCTCCACCAGCACCGCCTCCTCGGGAACACCGAGCCCGAGGGCGTGCTCGCGGTAGTGCACCGCCTCGCCCCGCGGGAAGCGCGCCTTCGTCGTCGGGCTGTTGCCGCCGGTGAACACCATCACCGGGAACAGACCCTGCCGGTAGAGGTCCACGGTGTGCGAGGCGACCCCGAGATCGTGGCTGCCCAGCCCGATCCCCACCGAGCACGGCCGCACCTCGTGGTGCATCTGGTGGTAGTCCCAGATCAGCTCCGCATCCCGCCACTCCTGGGCGGTAATCACGCGCTGCTGTCCTTCGGCGTCTGCCACGGTCGCCACTCCCCGGTCGCTCTGTGTCCGGCGCACGGCGCATCCTTCCGCTGCCTCGTGATCGACGGCGGGCCCGTACCCCCCTCGGTGCGTCAACTATAGTTTCGACGCCCGGGGAGGGTACGCCGGGCACCACGCACGCCTCCTGCCCGCCAACTTCGCCGATCCGGATGTATGGGCAGGTCAGCGGCGGCAGACTGGGAGCTCTGCCCACCGTGATCGGGAGGAATCACCCGGTGCCGTACGACCCCAGCCCTCTGTCACGGGACGCCGCGAAGACCCTGCGCGAGATTGCCCAGGACCTCGAAAGCGGCAAGGCCGAGTACGACAGCCCCCGCAGCGCGGCCCGCGTCCTGCGCGACCTCCACGAGCTCGCCGAGCGCCTGCCCCAGATCCTGCTGCAGACCTCCGCCGCGGTGGACCGGATGGCCCGCGACCGGGACGATGCCACCGGCGTGGCCCGCGTCATCGGCGAGGCCGCCACCACTGCCACGAACCTCACGGACCAGCTCCGCCGTGCACACGAGGCTGCCCAGGAGGTCCGAGGGCGATGAAGGACCGCTTCGTTGTCAGTGCCCACCGATACTCTGCCGCTCATGGCAGGAGTCTCCGACCAGTCCCGTGATCGCCGCCGCTCGTTCAACAGCGCGGAGCGTGTCGCACTGTTCCTTGCAGCCGGCGGATGCTGCGTCAACTGCGGAGTGGAGCTTGAGCCTGGGTGGCACGGCGACCATATGGCGCCGTGGTCCAAGGGTGGTCCAACCGATGTGCTGAACGGGCAGGCGCTCTGCCCTCAATGCAACTTGCAGAAGGGATCCAACTCCATGACGAACTCCTCCGGTCTTCGTGACTGGCAGCGCGATGCGCGCGAGCGCTACCACTCCCGAAACGGCGGCGTCAACGGCAACTTTCTCGTTGTTGCCACCCCTGGGGCCGGAAAGACCACCCTTGCTCTCGCCATCGCTCAGGACTTGATCGACCGCAGCGTCGTCACGCGGATCGTGGTCATCGTCCCCACCAAGCACCTCCGTCGCCAGTGGGCGGAGGCGGGGGCCCGCAGGGGCATCAAGCTTGATCACGTCTTCGAGAACAGGAACGGCGCAGTCGGCGCCGACTTCGACGGTGTCGTGGCGACCTACCAGGGTGTTGCCTCCTCGCCGCTGCTGTGGCAGAGACTCACTGGCAGCAAGCGCACTCTCGTCATCTTCGACGAGATCCATCATGCTGGCGACGGCGAAGACCTGCGGTGGGGCGAGGCATTGAAGGAGTCCTTCGAGCCTGCGGCTCGACGCCTTCTCCTTTCGGGCACGCCGTTCCGCACCGACGGCAAGCCGATCCCGTTCGTCACCTACGACGAAGAGCGCCGAGCCGTCGCCGGCTTCAACTACGACTACGGCACAGCCCTCATCGACGGGGGAGTCGTCCGGCCAGCCGTTTTTCCTGCCTGGGACGGGAAGTCGAAGTGGCGCCGTTCGGGACAGCTGGCTGTGACGTCCGTTGACCTGAGCGAAGCCGACAAAGACGAAGTGCCTCCGGCGCTGAAGGCGGCCCTCGACCCCAACGAGGAGTGGATTCCCTCCGTACTCCAGGAGGCTCACACGGCCCTTCTGCAGATGCGCATCGACACTCCGGACGCGGGCGGCCTGGTAGTGGCCAGCGATCAGTTCGCAGCCAATGCCTACGCGAAGATCCTCGAACGCATCGCAGGCGTGCCCATTCCCGTCGCTATCTCCGACGAGCCGAACGCCTCACAGATCATCAAGGACTTCTCGAAGGGGACCGCTCCTTGGGTCGTGGCGGTGTACATGATCGCCGAGGGTGTCGACATTCCGCGTTTGGGGGTCGGGGTCTACGCCTCCCGGGTGAGAACCAAGATGTTCTTCACCCAGGTCGTGGGGCGGTTCGTGCGTATGCGTGGTGAGGACGACCCCACTACAGCACGGGTGTTCATCCCCTCCCTCCCAATCTTCCTCGCCCACGCGCAAGACATCGAAAAGACCGTTGACGCCGCACTCGCTGAACAAGAGAAGAAGATCCGCGAAGGCCAGAGCAGCGACGGTGAAAGCGACTCCGGCACTCTGTTCCCTGCCTACGAGATCGTCGGATCCTCCGACGCGACACACCATGCGACCATTGCAAGCGGCTCGAAATTCACCCCCGAACAGCTGGCATATGCTCAGCGCACCATGGAGATGTCTGGTCCAGCGCCGGCCTCCGTCACAAGCGAGTGGGTGGCGAGCCTGCTCAGCTCCGCCGGGGCGTTCAATCCGCAATCGATGCCGCCTCAGCGAGTCGTCGACGACAGTGAGCCGCTCGGAGACCAGAAAAAGACGCTCCGCAAGCTGATCCATCGAAAGGTGGGTCGGCTGGCCGCGCTCACCAATCGTCCCTACCAGCACATCAACGGAGAGCTGAACCAGAGTCTCCAGAACAACGTCACGACTGCCACCCTTGAGCAACTTCAGAAGCGCTTGGTGACAGTTGAGGCCGCGATTAGGGTGGAGCAAGCGAAGTGAACGAGCCTCACAGCGCGACCGGAAACGCGGTGTTGGTCAACGCGCTCAGCTCCTCGATGCGGTCCACGCTGAACGGCATGGAATCCGTCCCCGGCCTGGTGCGACAGGTAGTCGAAGAGGGGTCCTGGCGAAACTTCACCACTCCCCGGGGTGAGCATGTGACGCACAAGTCTTTCGAGTCGTTCGTCACGGCAAAGCCGACCAGGGGGCTGGGCTACAGCATCGACGAACTGATGCGCCTGGTCGCCGACGACGCCGAGACTCTGCGCCTCGTCACGGACCTGATCGGGCGTCCCGAATCGGACTTCGAGCGCCCTGAATCGCAAGAGAACGTCTGGATCGAGCCGGAAGCACAGGACGTCGCGGGAGAGAGCCAGCAGGAGCTGGTGTGGCGTGATCCCTCCGACGACCCGGAAGCTCTCCAAGAAGCGGAAGCGGCTGCAGAGCCTGACGCCGATCTCAACGACCCCGTCAACCGCGATGCCTTTGAGCTCCGCTTGGTCGGCAAGTCCGGCGGATGGGTGTGGGCGCTCAAAGTCGCGCGGAGCGTACAACCGAGCAAGGCTGGCGGGCACGAGGAGAGCGATCACCACGATCCGAATGAAGGCGGTCCGGGGCGGAAGGTCTCCGTCTCGGAGTTCGCTCGCCTGACCGGATGGAGTACTCGCCGTGTCATGCGATACCACCGCGCGTGGGAGAGGGGCGTCGAGATGCACGCTCTGCCCTCGTTCGACCAGCTCAAGCCCGGTATGGATGTTCCGCTCCCGACTGCGAAGACCTGGACGGAGTGCTTCGCCCCTGGCGATGTCAGCCCAGAGCGTGCCGAAGCCCTGGTGACCGGAGCTCACGAGGCGGGCATCAGCGTCCGGAAGGTGATCTACGCGGCGAAGAGCCCAGGTGCCATGAAGGCTGCAATCCTTGCGGACGAGAGTACTGCGGAAGCCGCCCGCACGGCGCTTCTGGAACGCGCACGAAACGACAGTGAGTTGCGCACTGCTCTCGCCCGCACCATTGCCGACGACCCGGTGTTCCGCAAGGAAACCGCGGTTGAGTCTCGGAAAGCCGAACGCGCCGAGTACGTTCGTCATGTTGCGGGAGAAGGCAAGGTGCGTACGCCGGCCGGTCAAACCCTCGCGCTGCCCCAAGACGCCAGGCAGGAAATCGCCAAACTCCTTGAGGTAGTCAACGGACCCGATGCGACCCCGGAAGCCGTCGCCGAGGCGTACGGGACCATCCAATCCTTCACGACACTCGCGGTCGAAGCCGACCCAGAGGTTCAACTCCGCGAGCAGCGCACCAAGTTCTCGAAGGCTCTGAGTACCACGGCCAAGAGCATCCAGGCGATCGATCCGAACGATCTCGCAGCCGTTGCTGACGACGACCTGCGCGAAAAGCTGACTGAACTTCAGAAGCAGGTGAACGAACTGGCCACCATGATCGTCAATGAGGAGCGGGCTCATCCGAGAAGCTGAGCTATCCCGAACACTCCGTACCAGTCCGTAGAGCAGTCTCAACCTGGCCGCGCGCCGGATGAGGAGAAAGGGCTGTGTACATCCACCGTACCGTCGACCTGCCGGGCGCCGATGGTTGGCGCCCGGCAGGGGCTTGGGGCTACTCGCTGAGCAGCTGGTGGAGGAAGGCGGCGTTGGCCGCCAGATCATGGCCGAGGACCACGGTGTGGTGGGGCAGCTTGTCGAGGTAGTGGGCGACGCTATGACGGGCGTCGCTGCTGCCGCTTCCGCCGGCCGGGGCGAGGCCGAGGATGTCGGGGTAGCGGTCCTCGGTCGCGCCGTGCATGAAGTCGGCGTCCCCGAGTGTGCGGCGGCAGCCTTCGACGGCCGGGGCGGCGTCCCGCTGGATCTGCGGGAACAGCACGGCCTGGGCGAGGCCGCTGGTGGCCAGCTTGAGGCCGAACCAGCTGGCGAACTGGTCGGGGTAGACCTGCACCTTGCGTTCGCGCTTGCCGTCGGGCTCCCACAGTGGTTCGCGCCGCCCGGCCAGAACAGCGTCGGTGACGTCCGGGTGCTGCGTGGGGTGGAGAGCCTCGCCGGCCTCAAGGCGCTTGCGGGCGACGTCGTGCCAGCCCAGCGCGTCCAGCAGACCGAGGCCGATCGCGGCGGCCGAGGGCCAGGGCAGGACCTGCAGTTGGCCCTTGTCGTCCGGCCGGACGAAGATCCGGTCGTTGGCCAGCAGCTGCCAGCCCAGATTCGCCAGGGCGAGCGCGGTGGTGGTCTTGCCCGCGCCCTTCTCGCCGAAGGCCAGCACGGTGCGGCAGTTGTCGGATACGGCGGAGGCGTGCAACAGCGTCCAGCCGTCCCGCACGAGCAGACCGCGCAGGGCATCCCGGGCGATCCGCGCGGCGGCCAGCGCCACGGGCTCACTCTCGGTGCCGATCACGGACAGGCGGCCGGTGGACGGCTCGTGCCGGTAGGCCAGCTTCTGCGTGGGGCTGACCGCGGTGATCGTGCCCTCGGCGTCGCGGGCCACGAGCGTGGCGGCCTTGGCGTAGGTGGTCTCCTCGTGCGGGCACGTCTCCATCAGGGCCTGGAGGGTGGCGTACTGGTCTTCGTCGACGTCCGCGAAGACCACCGGGGCGGCGCACACACTGGCGGTTGGCACCTCGAAGGCGTTCCACCACGAGCCGAAGTAGCGGCGCGCGTAGTCGGTGACGGCTTGAGTGTTGCTGACCATCGTGATGTTGACGTCCGCGGCATGCAGCCGCGTCGCGGTGAGGGTGTTCATGAAGCCCTTTCGCTGTCAGAAGATGAAAGTTCGGGCAGGGACCGCACGGACTGGTAGGCGGTGCGGAGCTTGGTGTCGGCCGCGGTGAACTGCCGCTGCTCGGCCGCGTCGAGGGAGGGCAGGCACGCTACGGGCTCGCCCCGGGTGAAACGCAACGGAATTCCCAGCCAGCCGCCCCCGTAAGGGGCCGACAGCTCCTCGATCCCGTCGTCCACCGCGAGCGTCTTGCGCAGGGCGGAGAGCACGGCGCCGGCAGGCCCGGAGCGCGTGCGGCCGATCCCCGCGCTGATGCGCCCGGCCCTGGTGGCGAGCTCGTCACGAAGCTGCTGCAGCGGCAGGGGGACTCGCTGGTGGTTGACCGTGGTGGCCGATGCGCACATCACGGCGGCGTCCCCGTGCTCGCCGATCACGTGCCCGTCCACCGCCGCGGCCGGAACGTGCAGATGGCGGGCGAGCGCGGCCCGGTAGCGGGCGCTGTCCAGGTTCGATCCGATGCCGAACACCCGCTCGCAGCCGGAGAGTTCGGCGAACAGCCTGCTTATTACGTCCACCGGGTTGGTCACCACGAGCACGGTCCCGGTGTACCCGTACAGAGCGGCGGCCAGCTGGCCGATGGCCGGCGCGTTCGCGACCGCGCCGCCCATGCGGACGTCGGCACTCCGGGTGTTGGTGAAGGACGCCCGCACGGCGATGACCACCGCCTGGCAGTCGGCCAGGTCCGCCACCCGGCCCACGCGGGGGCGTACGGGTGAGGCGGTGGCCTGCCGCATGTCGTCGATGTCCGCCGCCAGGGCGCCGGCCTGTTCCGGGGTGCGGCTGGCGATCAGCAGACGGCGGCTGAAGCCGGCCGTGCACAGCGCGGCGGCCACGGCCTGGCCGACCGCCCCCGCCCCGATGACGCCGACCGCATCCACGACGGGTGCCCGGGTCATTCGGCCACCGCCTTCGCCTGAGCCAGCGCGGTGCCCCACACGCGGTGCACGTCCAGTCCGCCGCCCAGAGCGGTGCTGATGCGATCAGCCATGGTGCACACCACCGCGGCCCGCTCCACCAGCGAGCGCCCGCGCGGCGGCAGCGGCAGCACCTCCGGGGCTGACAGGAAGGTGGTGAGGATGTTGACGGTGTCCATCAGCCACACGATCAGCAGCTCGCGCAGCCACGAGCGGGCCGCCTTGGGCGCCATCGGCCGCATCCGCTGCTCGGCGAACGTCCCCAGCCCCTCCACGATCTCCTCGGCCGCCGCAGCACCGGGTCGGGCGGAGGCCAGCAGGAGCACGGTGCGGCTGGTCAGCTTGGCGGCGTCCACCGAGGACCTCGCGCGCAGCAGGCCCGGATCGATGAGGACCGGCCGCCCACCGGGCCCGTCGGGAAACACCAGGTGCTCGGGCTTGAGATCGCCGTACGTCAGCACGGCCTGGCCCGGCGCGAGCACGGTCGGCCGCATCCGGTGCAGCCGGGCGACCACCGCCCGCAGCAGCGCGGTCACCTCGGCCCGCTCGTCCTCGGCGCACCGTTCGGCACCGAGGCGGCTGAGGTAGGCCTGGCCGCTGATGCCGTTGAACTTCCGCTGGAACGTCGCTGCCACGCTCCGCTCGGAGATCGCCCCGGCCGGGGCCAGCCGCTGGGCGGTACGCGAGCGGTGCAGCTGGTGCAGGTCGGCGAAGACGGCCTCGAACAATGCGGCCGTGCCCGCCGGGTCCCGTAACAAAAGTGCGGCCAGCGTCGGCCCGGGCACCGGCGCGGTGAACAACACCCCGCGCGCAAGACCGGCCACCTCGCACACCCGGGGCTGCCCCAGGCCGGCCAGCAGCCGCAGCTGCGCCGCCTCCCGCACCAGCAGCGAATCCGGCCGCTGGATGTACGCGGCCTGGGCACGCTGCACCTCGGCCCAGTCACCAGCGACGCCGCGCAAGATTGACACCAGCGACATCCCCAGGAAGGAATGCTTGGCGTACAGCTCCCGGCCGCCCACCCGGATGCGGTGCACGTAACCGGTGACGCTCGGGATGTGGGAGGACAGCTCCACGCGGCCGCCGGGCCACAGTTCGGCGGCAGCCAAGCGGATCTCGTCCTGGGCGAAGACGAAGACCTCGGCCACGTCCGGCACCGGCCCCGGGGCGGTATGTGCTGCGGCTGTGCTCACGAATGACTCCTTCGCACTCGGCAGGCCGCGTCAGCGGCGTGCGGGCAGATGGGGGTTCTGCGAAGCCGTCAGGGCTGATCGCAGCGCGGCGGGCTGGGACCACTCCAGCGCGCACGGCGGCAGCGCACGGCCGGTGCGGTGGGCCAGCGGCAGGAAACGCACGGGCCGCGCACTCCAGGCCAGCCGTAGCGGTTCGTGCTGCAGCGTGATGGCGAACGACTCGCCGCGTTCCAGCACCGCGGCGGTGGGATTCGAACCGAACAGCAGCCACTCGTGGACCGGCTCGGCCTCGGCCGCGTCGACCACGGAGACCAACATGCGTACGGCGATGCGGATCCAGCGCACCGCGTCGCCGGCGGCATACGCGTCGAAGGAGCCGACCAGCACCGTGCTGTCCGACTCCGCTGATGTCAGCAGGCACTCACACCAGAACCCCGGCCGTACGTCGGCGGCGTTCAGCGGCTCGTGGCCGCCGGGAGACGCCGTCATGCCGCACACCCCGCGGGTGCGGGAAGGGATGCCCACACCGTCTTGCCGCCGCCCTTGCGATGTCTCCAGCCCCACTCGGCGGCCAGGGCCTGCACCAGGAACAGGCCGCGGCCCTCCTCGACCTCCGCGCCGACCCGGCGCGCTACCGGCCGCTGCATGGAGCTGTCATCGACCTCCAGCAGCGCCCGGCCCTCCGTCAGCCGCAGCCGCACCGTGGCCTCACTGCCAGCGTGCTTGAGCGCGTTGGCGGCCAGCTCGGACGCCACCACCGCCATGTCGTCGGCGATGGCGCCTGCGCCCCAAGACGCCAGCGTCGCCCGCACCGAGTGCCGCACCTCGGCGACCAGCGCCTTGTCCGCAGCGATGCTTATCTCCAGGGCTCGGACCGTGGTGGAAGAAGAACCGGCCTGTGTCAGGCCCGGATCGGTATGGGTATTCAGACGCATGACGCTGCATCACCCCGAGGCACGTCGGCAGAAACGGGCGACACCGCGAACCAAGTTCGCTAGTGAAGAGGAGCCCCAACTGTTGCGCCGCCGCAGCACGCAGAGCCATCCCGTCCAACCGCCAACATGAGGCCCCGATCTCCTGGTTCAACCGGGAAAGAACACACGCGTGTTGACACGCACCTCACCGCGCTACCGTGCTGAATAAGGTGCGATCCACACACGGCCGAGAGGGGGGTTGGGTGGCAGCAAGACCACGGAGCCGCAGACAGGAACAGGTACAGTTCGCCACCGAGCTGCGAGCGGCCGGCAAGACCTGGCCCGAGGCAGCCGCCGCCGTCCGGCACCGCTACCGGGTCAACGCCCGCGTGGCGCCCCGGCTGGCCCGCGGCCTGAGCCAGCGCCAGGTCGCCGAGCTGTGGAACGGGCGCTGGCCGGACGACCCCAAGACCTTCAAGAACATCTCCACCTGGGAACTCTGGCCCGCAAGCACCGGGCACGCCCCCTCGCTCGACACCCTGGACCGGCTCGCCCAGCTCTACGAATGCGCCGTGGCCGACCTGCTCGCCGACCTCCCCAACCATGGCCACCCGCCGCCACACCCGTCACCGGCCCCAGCTGGCCTCGCCCCCGCAGTCGGCGCCGACCTCCTGGACGGCCTCGCCGCCGAACCGCTCTTACTCACCCCGCAGCTGGCAGGCACCCTGGTTCACCGGCTGCACGACGTACGCTTCGAGGAACTGGCACAGGCACTGATCATGTGGGTACAGCAGGCCAACCCAGGGCCCAACCGCCGCGAACTGCTCCTGAAGATCAGCACCGCGCTCACCGTGGCCGCCGCGGCGCCTCTGCTGGACATCGCCGATGCCGATGAACGCGACCGCGTCGCCGCCGTCCTGGACGACCCCAGCCGCCTGGACCTGGCCACCATCACCCACGCCGAACGCGTCCTGCAGCACTACCGCCGCCAGGGTGACGTCCTCGGCCCGCAGATCGCCCTGCAGACTGCCCTCGCCCAACGGCACGTCATCGCGGATCTCGTTGCCAGCGCCCCTGAAGACCTCCGCGCCCGGGTGCTGACCGTGTACGCCGAACTCAGCCAGATGGTCGGCTGGCAGCTGTACAACCTCGGCGACTACCGCGCCGCCCAGTACTACTACGACGACGCCCGCACCGCCGCCCACGACGCGGAGAACACCGAACTCGTCACCTACGTCCTGTGCACCATGAGCCAGCTCGCCACCTGGCAGAACAAACCCCGCGTCGGCATCGACCACGCCATCGCCGCCCAGGCCTGGGCCGCCCAGACCGACAGCCCGCACGCCCTCGGCTACGCCGCCGACGTCGCCGCCCGCGCCTTCGCCGCCGCCCAGCAGCACGACAAGGCCCACCGCGCCCTCGAACAGGAACACGCTGCCGTACGCGACATGGCTGCCGGCACCGCGCTCGCCTCCTGGTGGTACTTCTACGACGAGTCCTTCTACTGGGGCACCAACGCCGAATGCGCCCTCGTCCTCGGCGCCCCCGAGAAGGCCCTGGCCGCCGCCCACACATCACTGCCCATGATCGACCCCACCAACGTGCACAACTACGCCCACACCCTCGCCCTGCAGAGCCAGGCCCACATCCAACAGGGTGACATCGCCGAGGCCAGCACCATCGTCGGCGACATTGCTCAGATCTCCGCGGTCAACCGCTCCCCGCGCATCACCCAGCGCATCGCCGACCTCCGCACCGCCCTCACCCCCTGGCAGCGCAGCCGGGCCGTCCGCACGCTCGACGACCTCCTGGCCCACTACCGACTGACCGGCAACTCCAGCACGAACAAGTCGTAGGCCGAGTAGTAGTCCCCCTCGTCCCCGGGAATCCGGCCCACCCGCCGCCACCCCCAGGACTCGTACACCAGCTGCGCCGCGGCGTCCGGGCCCGTCGCCAGCGTCGCCCGCTCCTCGTCCCGCGCGCCGAGCGCCGCGTCATGCAGAGCCCGGCCCGTCCCCCTGCCCTGGCAAGCTCGCCGCACCTCGATTTCCGACAGCACCCAAGTCCGCGACCCGGTCTCCTCCAAGAACTCCGCCGACGGCTCCGGCTGCACCCCACCCCACCAGTGCGTATCCCGGGCCGGGAGGGTGTAGCCGAAGACAAACCCGACCAGCCGGCCCCCATCCCGCGCTGTCACCAGGGCGAAGCCGGGCTGCGCGAACTGCTTCTCCGCCCGCCGACGGAACGCGGCCGTCTTCTCCTCGCCAGGGTCTACTCCGTACGCGTCTGCGTAAACGTCACACAACTCCTCCAGCAGCGCGGCGGCTTCCGCGCCCTCGTGATGCGTCAGGGATGTGTCGTTGATCGTCATGGCGGTTAGGCTAGAACGCTCCCAGAACCGGCGACAGGGCCCGTCCCCGTCCTCCCAAAGGCGTCAGCCACGGTGAGATTCGGCGCTGCCGTCCCTTCTCTGAACTACGTGGCGCCAGAAGGGGATCGAAGGAGTAGCCACAGGCTGGGTGCAGGCGATCAGCGCTCGTGGTCGAGAACTTCATGGCTTCCAGCGGGAGCACGGACGGCTGCCCGCGGAGTTCGTAGACGTCACCGAGGAGATCGTCAGCGCTGTGCAGTAGGGCATAGCCCCTGATCAGCCTCTGTAGCAGTGCGGTCCTACCTGGATCTGTTGTCAGTGGGGGATGGAAGGGTGTCCGTCCAACGGTGCTCAACCTGTGGGAAGGGGCGGCTAGGATCCATGCATGCCAGGTGAGGCCATGCATCAGAAGGGTGCCGACGGGGCGCGGCGCGCCAAGCTCTGGCTTGACGCGACGACTCGTGTGAGCTCTTCATGGACGAATGAGGACGCTGTTCATGCAGCACGTCTTGAATTCAAGTGGCCTCATGGCGAAGAACAGCCATATTCCTTCGACGTAGGCGGAATCCTCTCCGGCGGAGAGTTCCACGGACAGTTCTTCGTTGCGGAATGCAAGAACTATACAAGCGATTCAGATCAGGGAATACACTTCGACGACTGGGTCGCTAAATGTTACCTGACTCGGAGGGACCAGTTTCGCCTAGCTGACCACTTCATGTGGATCACATGGCATCCCTTCAGAGTAAAGACCTGGAACAACCTCTGTTCTGCGGAAAGCGTCAAAAAAGGGCTCCTGTTGGAGCGTAATCGCGTCAGAGTTTTCGGCACCTCGGACGAATCCGAAGCGGATTCGATGATTGATGCCACCCTCGCTCAAGATGTTGCTGACCGGATGTGGATTTTCGTCCTCTCCGAGAAGCAGGAGAAGCTGGTAATTACCCCCGAGAACCGGGCCCTGGTGTTCACAGAGCAGATGAAGAGGGGTGAACTGTGATGGATGCGTTTTCCGTAGTGATCTCCGATCTCACCGACCAGGACCCTTCGCGAAATGTGTCGTCCATCAAGAATGCAGTGATCGCGAGACTCGAAGCGTCTGATCAAGATGTCCAGATCGAGTCAACGGATTTCTTCAACCACACATACGCGCCGGACCTAGTGCTTCACTGGCGAGGCGAGGCAACATCACGGCACGTATACCTGCGGACGAGCGACAACCCGGAATACATCCGAGAAGATATCGCTGTTGTCGCGGGAAGAAATCCCATCATCATGCCGCTCGTCCCTTTGAGGGATAGTTCCAGTTCTAGTGAATTGGAAAATGAATCGGCAAACGCCAGCACACTTGTTGCCACACCGTCAAGCATCCATGAGTTTACTGAAGCCGGAATCGACAGCCCCATCACAGGGCTTCTCTCTCATGCCGTCCTACAAGGAGGCCGAGGGCTCCTCAACGAGGAGCGGGCCCGGTCAGTGAGCAGTGCGGTGGACGCAGGGTTTAATGCCGCCCAGGTGTCCGGGGTCGAGGAAACTCGGGAAGCTGTTGTTGCGGCCGAAGAACTGCTCGATCCTGCACGTGCTGGTGTTCTGACGCGCCTCCTCCATGCTGTTTGGCTAGGGTCTGGGGCGCCTGCATCTGCATTCCCAGGGGCAACAGGAATCACGGCAGAGCTTGATCCGGTGAGCCTTAAACTTCTTCTCGACATCACAGTTTCAGAGGATCCTGAATTCTGGCGACGGATTGGTTCAGGTATCACCCTGGAAAAACTGTGCGAGCTCGAAGTGTCTCGGGAATCAGACGGTCTGCAATATTTGATCGAAGCCAGCATCGATCGCCTGCGGGCAAAGAGTTGCAGGGTTTCAGGGATCAAGAGTAATGACCTCGATAGCTTGCATTTCCGCTGGTTTGTATCGACTGGTCTGCTCGGGTTCGAAACGAGAAACTATGTAACTCATTTCTCGCCGGCTTCGGCATCTGCGATGGACTCCATCGAGCGTCCAGATCCCATTCCGCCACATCTCGGTCTGCTGATTCACAGGGCAAAAACATCTGACATCAACCTCGATGAAATCACTATCGAGTCAGATGATGGACGCAGGATTGATTACAGGGCGCCAACTGGAACTGCAATTTGGCGCGACACCGTCCTGGAGCAACTTGCCAACGTGCTGGGAACGAAGCGGTCTTCAGCAGTTTCTGCTGTCGTCCCCCTGCCTGGCGGCGCGAGGCATTTGAAATGTGATCTGGAGAGCCTGACCGCGTCAGGCAGGACGGGCGCTAAGTTCTATCTCTCAGAGATGATCCAGTTCGCGCTTCCCCTGTTGCGCGATCTGTCCAGAACCGAGAGTGATCAGCTATACAGTCTGCTGAGCAATGAGGCATGACCCTGGCCTGGCCTGGCCGTAAGACGGAAGAGCCGTCTCCTGTAGATCGGCTATATTGTTGAGTTCTTTCCTGCCAACGCGCCGCTCATGCCCGGCACCGCCTTGAGCAAGCAGCCGAAGAGAACGACGTGATCACGGCCGCCCTCGGCGAGGCCTCTGGGCCGGCCGACCCGAGAGTGAACGCAGCGTGGCAGGCTATCGCTGACACGGGTGCACTCACGCCGCTCTTGGGAATGCTGCGTACGCACCTCCGCGTTGGCGGTCTCCGACTTGCCATCAAGCCCGTTGGCATGTTGGAAGCGCGCGAGGATGTCCGTAACTCGCTCACCGCGTTTACCGACGCTGTACGGGCGCACCTTGACGAGACGACACGATAGGCCACCCGTGGAGAACGCCAAGGGGCCGAGCCGGGTCCAGCGCTGCCCACCGCAGCGGCTCCCTGGTCACCGCGCGGGCGGCACAGCGGCTCGGCCGTCACACGATGGGGGTGCCAGCACCTGTCCCCGGGGGTGCCGCTCCGGCTCCGATCCGGTTCCGGGTGGCCATCGCCGCCTGCGCCCTGGGACGGCCCTCCCCCCTGCACAGAAGACCGCCCCGGGCATCGAGCACCCGGGGCGGTCTTCTGTGTCCAGGGAGGGCGACGGAGGCCCCCCGATGGCCTACGCGGCCATGGGCGGGTCCTCGTCCTGGCGTGCTGGGGGTGAGTGCTGATCTTGACCGTTCCCGCCCGATCTGGCGCCAGATGGCCGAGGCCATCAGCGAGCGCATCGTCGACGGGACCTATGCGCCGGCCAGCCGGGTGCCATGCATCGTCGAGTTGAGTGCGGAGTTCGCCATCACGGCCAGCACCGCTCAGAAGGCCCTCGCGCACCTGCGTGACACAGGCGAGGTGCGCACCGAGTTGGGCCTGGGCACGTTCGTCGCCGACCGGTAGTAGCGCGCACCTGTGGGGAAATCTGCGTTCGGTCGGGGCTGTCGACTCCTGGCGCTAATCTGAAGTGCGTTGACACAGGGGTACTTCAGGCGAGCGGGGCGGATGCGATGACAGGGAAGGCGAGCGGGGTCGCTTACCAAATTGCAGGCATCATTGGTGCGGAGTTGGCTCGGCAGGCAGTAGATGCCCTTGCCTCGCGCGCATGGCGGGCCGTCAGTCAACCCCGGGATGAGCAGAAGGCCGAACCGGTCGTTCAGATCCAGAATGTCTTCATCGATCAGCCCAAAGGACTTGCGGAAAAGCGGCAGGATTTCCAGTTCGCCTTCCTGAACCACACGATGAAGCAGTCCGAGTGGACCTTTCGCCTGAGCGTGGCGTTCCTGTCGGGCGGCGCGGTGATCATCCTGACGGGCGCAGC
This sequence comes from Streptomyces sp. ID05-39B, assembly GCF_033794725.1. Lineage (NCBI taxonomy): Bacteria > Bacillati > Actinomycetota > Actinomycetes > Kitasatosporales > Streptomycetaceae > Streptomyces > Streptomyces sp. ID05-39B. Next base: position 60,439 of record NZ_JARGEF010000014.1, read on the forward strand.
TTTGGCGTTGGTGCACGCCGGAAAACCCAGCCGCAGTTACGTACCGCTTGTGACGAGCTTGACAGGTGCGTTGATCACAGGTGGTGGCGGCGCGCTGGCGAAGCACTCGAAGAGCACCATGGTCAACCTGATCAAGGCGGCTGAGAGTAACGAGACCAAGATCGACGACGATCGCAACCTCGAAGTGGCGATGACCTTCATTGATCGTGTCGAAGACCCGCAAGAGAGGGACCGTCTCAACTCGGCAGCTGCGATGAAGGCGTTGGGCATGGATGCCAAGCCGGAGACCATCGGCGAGCACTTGTTGGCGGGGGAGCAGCCCAAGGAAATCGAGCCGGGTAGCTCGACCAACTGACCTCGTTCTGTGGCAACTTGGTGGCCATGCAGCTCTTACACATCGAAGTGTGGATCGGCGACGGGTGGCAGCGTGTCTTGCGGCTCGACGGCAAGCGGGAGTACTGGCCGCCCAAGGAAGGCAGTTGGGATGACGACTTGTCCCATGAGCTTGAGAAGTTCCTGAAGGATCACCCAGAGACGTTCTGGGTCGAGACCGCCGACAGCCCGCACGGTGTGTACGTCGGTCCGGGGGTGCCCCGGCTGTTCCGCCTTGTCCCCCTCGGTTGATGCGTCGGAGCCCCGGTGACCGCGTTGGGTCTCCAGGGCTTCCGCACGTTCACAGAACGCCGAGCGTCGCCAGCACGAAGATGATCAGCGTCAAAGTGCCGCCGAACGTACCGCCGCCGACGAGGACAGCGTCACGTTTGTATCCGCCGGGCTTGTGGCTGAGCCAGCCACCTCCGACACCGACGAGGGCGGAGAACAAGATGCAGGTGAAGACGACCAGCGCCTTGACACCAAGAGAGAGGTTCACGGTCCGAATACCTTGGAGCCCTCGGCCGCAGCGAAGGGCACGGAGGCTTCCGTTCCGTCTGGGGCGGAGAGGCGGCCGAGGAACGGTCGGGCCGTGTAAGTCCCGGGTCCCCAGCCTCTGCCCGCAGCTGCAAAGTAGCTGTCAGGCGCGTGGCGTGGTCTGCTCGGGTGTTGGAGGATGATGCGGGGCGTGGTTTCAACACTGTCTCTGCTGCACGCAGCCCCGTCAGAGTTCACAATCGAGCGGGTACGTGCCTTGGTACGTCAGGTCGGTCCCGAAGCGCCGACAGTCGAATACAAAGAACAGATGGCCGATACCGTCGCCCGGGGAGTCGCGGCGCTGGCCAACACCTACGGTGGTCTCTTGCTGATCGGCGTCACCGACAAGACCCGGGTCGTTAGGGGTGTCAAGGAGAAGACCATCGATGCTGTGGCTGAGCACTGCCACGCCAAGATCGAGCCGCCCTGGGTGCCCGAGATCATCCCGGTCCCTCTGGGGCAGGGGTCAGACCTGTACGTACTCGTCCTTCGTGTTGTCCCCGGCCTGCACCCGCGCCCACTCCTGGTCGACGGCGTCGCCTACGTACGAGACCACAGCACCACTCACCCAGCGGACTGGCGCAGGCTTAAGGACCTGTTCGAGGAGACCGGCTCAACGTCAGAGCCAGCATGGAATCTCCAGGCTCCCGATATCCCTCAGAGACCCCAGGGTGGGCAGGACCCGACCGTGGACTTCGTCATTCGAACTGGACTGAACTTCCCAGTCTCCGCCGCGGCATTGTGGCGGCCTCTCTCGGAGCGAAGCGTCAACGCGTTCGCCGATGCGTTGAACCAGTCCCGGCTCAATAGCCTGCTCAGAAGCCTGAGTCTGGGCCCGGCGTGGAGCGGTGGCCTCACCCCCTTCCGTCGGGAAGGTTTCAACCGTTCGCGTGAGGTTCGGTTGCAGTGGTCAGCAGGTCCTGACAACTGGCCCTCGGGTATGGACCACCCGGTGCAGGCGGTAGCGCGCCTTCAGATTCCGGGGTCGTACGGACACCACGGCCAGCAGCTCAACGTTGAGCTCGACGTCGTTGCGAGGATCAGCGACATGGCCGAGGTGCTGCAACGGGGCGTCCGCCCCGTTGAGCCCGGCCGAGAGCGGATCAGCGTGCAGAGGCTTGCAGAACTCGTGGATGCGATGGTGGTGACGCTGGTCAGTCGGAGAATCGTCGAGCCGTTGGCCGAGCTGGCCGCCATTGACCCGCTGGCTGTTCCGCAGCCGCGGAACCTCCACGTCGTCATGGGACGGCCGGTCTCCGAGGTCCTCGACACCACGGCGTTGACGCAGATCCCGAATGCTGGCCCGTCGCGTGGGGCTCATCTCCTCGTCGACCCTGCACTCGACATGGCCGACGCCTCCGAGCGCTGGAAGCAAGTGACTCTATGGATGGAGCAGGCCGCGCTCGACGCGGGGCTGCTCGGCATGGAGACTGTCCTCAAAGGGATCACTCCGCCCCACCAGCCGCCAGACTCCCATCCCTGACCCAGCCGCAGAGCAACGGCAGTGCGCCTCGTCTCCAGGTCGACGGTGTACGGGTGTCTCTCAACCGAGGGACGGCTCCCTGTTGATCTGTGGCGCTTTCAGATCCGATCTGGCCGAAGACGCCCGCTTGTGGCTCGTGTCCGAGGTAGGGGCGCGGAGCAAGGTAGCTGAGGGTTCCAGGGCCATTCACGGCGAAGCTACTAAGAGTGACAAGCGGAGAAGTAGGAAACGTGAGTGACCTGCGCCAGTGAGCTGGTGCGGGTCTTCCTGTGCAGGGGTGCCCGGTCAGCTCGGGGCTGCAGAGCGGACAACGGACAGGAATGAACAACCCCCATAAGCTGGCGGCGAACCCCTGCCCGTGCGGCCGGTTCTCGCAGCGCGACACCCTGTGCGAGTGCCCGCCCTCGGCGATCCGCCGCTACCAGGCCCGGCTCTCGGGGCCACTGCTCGACCGGGTGGACCTCAGGGTCGAGATCGACCCGGTCAGCCGGGCCGAGCTGGCCCACCGCGGCCCCGGCGGCGACTCCACGGCGACCGTCGCCGACCGGGTCCGCGCCGCACGCGAGCGAGCGGGGGCCAGGCTGGCGGGCACTCCCTGGCGGACCAACAGCGAGGTGCCCGGACGGGAGCTGCGCAGCCGCTGGCATCCCATGACCGGAGCCATGGAGGATGCCGAGCGGAGCCTGGAGCGCGGGGTGCTCACAGCCCGAGGGCTGGACCGCGTCCTGCGCGTCGCCTGGACCGTCGCCGACCTCGTCGGACACGACCGGCCCGACGCAGGGGACGTCGCCCTGGCCCTCCAACTGCGTACGGGGGTTCCACGCGGCGTGCCGATGGCGCTCGGAGCCCTGACATGACCGGCACCCGCGAGCCGGACGGGGAGCGGCTCGCGCGGGCCTTCCTCACCCGGGTCCTCGAACCCGGCGACGAGGCCGGCGGTGCCTGGGTCCGCGAGCGCGGAGCCGAGGAGGTCGTACGGCGGCTGCGCGGTGCCGGAGATGCCCTGCCCGGAGCGACCGGGCAGCGCTGGGCCGGACTCCTGGCACGGGCCGCGCGGGCCGAACCGGAGCGGGACCTGGCCGTCGCCCGGGAGGCCGGGGTGCGGTTCGTCTGTCCGGGGGACGTCGAGTGGCCGGGCCCGCTGGACGACCTCGGAGACGCCCGCCCGCTGGGCCTGTGGGTCCGGGGCCGGCCCAGCCTGCGGATGTGGGCGCTCAGGTCGGTCGCGGTGGTCGGCGCCCGCGCCTGCACCGCGTACGGCGCGCACATGGCGGCCACCCTCGCCGCCGGCCTCGCCGAGCGCGGCTGGGTGGTGGTCTCCGGTGGCGCCTACGGCGTCGACGGCGCCGCACACCGGGGCGCGCTCGCCGCGGGCGGCGCCACCGTCGCCGTACTCGCCTGCGGGGTCGACCGGCCCTACCCGCGCGGGCACACCGAGTTGATCAACAGAATCGCGGATCAGGGCCTGGTCGTGGGCGAGTTGCCGCCGGGCGACCATCCCACGCAGAGCAGGTTCATCCTGCGCAACCGGGTCATCGCCGCGCTCACCGGCGGCACCGTGGTCGTCGAGGCCGCCTACCGCAGCGGCTCCCTGGTCACCGCGCGGGCGGCGCAGCGGCTGGGCCGGCACACCATGGGCGTCCCCGGGCCCGCCACCAGCGGGCTGTCGGCGGGGGTGCACGAACTTCTGCGCGGGGAGGCCGTACTGGTCACGGACGCGGCGGAGGTGGTCGAACTGGTCGGCGACATCGGTGAGCTGGCCCCGGAACGGCGTGGCCCGGTGCTCCCCCGCGACCTGCTGGAGCCGGACGCCCGGCGCGTCCTGGCCGCGCTTCCCGGCCGGCGGGCGGCGGCGGTCGACGAGATCGCCCGCGAGGGCGGCACCACCAAGGACGACGTGATCGCGAGACTGTACGAACTCAGGGCACTTGGTTACGTCGAACGACACGGCGACGACTGGAAGTTGACACGCCAGGCGATGGCCTCCCTCCGAGCGGGGCGGGGCCCGTGTTGACCGACAGGGTTCGGCCGTCCGGGGGAATGCCGAACCCCTTGAGAATGCCCGCAGTTGACGCGACCCGCCGGTCGCCCTCGGTGACCGGCCTGCCCCGCGGGGGCACCCAGCGGAACGTATCTGCGTACATCTCGGGGCGTGGAGTTCGCACACCGCGACACCTCAGTCACGCTACGCTCACGTGGATTCCGGCACAGACCGGCCACTCGGCACCACTCGACATCAGACCGACGCCAGACCGGCAGCTCACCCCAGGCACCCCCACCGCACACACATCACGGCAGAACGACACAAGGCGACGAATGCCCCAGCACACCTCCGGGTCCGACCGGGCGGCGATCCCCCCAGCCGCCCGCGACGGTGGCAGCGTGCGGCCGCCCGCTCCCTCGACACTCGACGAGCTGTGGCGGTCGTACAAGGCGACGGCGGACGAGCGGCTGCGGGAACAGCTGATCCTGCACTACTCGCCGCTCGTGAAATACGTGGCGGGCCGGGTGAGCGTAGGGCTCCCGCCCAACGTGGAGCAGGCCGACTTCGTGTCCTCGGGGGTCTTCGGGCTGATCGACGCGATCGAGAAGTTCGACATCGACCGGGAGATCAAGTTCGAGACGTACGCGATCACCCGGATCCGCGGCGCGATGATCGACGAACTGCGGGCGCTGGACTGGATCCCCCGGTCCGTACGGCAGAAGGCGCGCAATGTGGAGCGGGCCTACGCCACCCTGGAGGCGCGGCTCAGACGGACTCCGTCGGAGGTCGAGGTGGCCGCCGAGATGGGCATCGCCGTGGACGACCTGCACTCCGTGTTCAGCCAGTTGTCGCTGGCCAACGTGGTGGCCCTGGAGGAACTGCTGCATGTGGGCGGCGAGGGCGGCCTCAGCGTCATGGACACGCTGGAGGACACCGCCGCGGACAACCCCGTGGAGGTGGCCGAGGACCGGGAGCTGCGGCGGTTCCTGGCGCGGGCCATCAACACGCTGCCCGAGCGCGAGAAGACGGTCGTGACGCTGTACTACTACGAGGGGCTGACCCTCGCCGAGATCGGCAACGTGCTGGGGGTCACCGAGAGCCGGGTCAGTCAGATCCACACCAAGTCCGTGCTGCAGTTGCGCGCGAAACTGGCGAGCTTCGGTCGCTGAGCGCGCCGGAGACCGGTCGTGAGGGCGGAGCCACTCCCCATGCGGGTGCGGCGTCCGTAGAGTGGTTGACGTGCCAAGGATTCGAGCGGCCTCCGTGGCCGAGCACCGGTCGATGCAGCGAGCCGCCCTGCTGGACGCGGCTCGTTCACTGCTGTCCGAGGGCGGTACGGAGGCGCTGACCTTCCCCGCCCTCGCCGAGCGGACGGGGCTCGCGCGCTCCTCCGTGTACGAGTACTTCCGGTCCAGGGCGGCCGTGGTCGAGGAACTGTGCGAGGTCGACTTCCCCCTCTGGGCGGCGGAGGTGGAGGCGGCCATGGCCGCGGCGGATGCGCCGGAGGCCAAGGTCGAGGCGTATGTACGGCGCCAGCTGGCACTGGTCGGGGACCGGCGGCACCGGGCCGTGGTGGCGATCTCCGCCAGCGAACTGGACGCGGGGGCGCGGGAGAAGATCCGGGCCGCCCACGGAGGCCTCGTCGCGATGATCGTCGACGCGCTGGGGGAGTTGGGGCACGCGGAGCCACGGCTGGCGGCGATGCTGGTCCAGGGGGTCGTGGACGCGGCCGTGCGGAGGATCGAGCTGGGGGTGGAGGAGCCTTCCGCGGTGACGGAGGCGGCGG